>JAUQQM010000001.1 GCA_030549895.1 Patescibacteria group bacterium
TTTCCTAATAATAATATCCAAGACCTATTTGGGGGTAAAATAGATACTTTAATCCATGCTTCAATGGAGTGAATAGTATTACCCGTTGATAAACCTGAAACTGAAGCTACATTCACATAATCATCCATTCCATCAAAACTTAAAGCCTTACCTACTTTACCATCTACCCATTGAGGTCCATTATATAAAGTTCCATGATTATTATTTCCAGAATAATCTTTAGCAATATTTCCACTTCCTTCATCAAAAGGCCAATAACCTACTAAACCTTGAGCTTGATCTATTAAGTTTTTATTATTACCTACAGAATAGATATGAGGAAAATTATCTCCATCTTGTTTTGATGAGACTTTCTCACCTTTAAGATTCTCTAAAAAACTATAAAGAGCATAACTTCCTCCAACAACAAAAGAATAATAATAAGGAGGCTTATTAAGAGGATCTATTGGTAGTCTAGCAAGCTCTAGATTAGGGAAATTACTAAAAGGAATAGGTATCCAGCCAGTACCATCTACTTTAGAAGGATTATTAGAACATCTATAAGACCAACCTGGAGGAAGACTAGGAAGTTGACTTAACCAGCTTCCACAAGTACTTGAGCTATCTTTTAAGGAAATATAGACAGTATTAGATGAAGCATAACTATTAGGATCAAAATTACCATCAGTCTCTACTGAAAGAAAATAAAAGGCTCTATCTAAAGAATTAAGATCAGTAACTCTTCTTGTATCTCTTACTTTCTTTAAAAGTTCAGCTGGATTAAGAGTTGCAATAAGGATTGTTGCCAGAATTACAATTATTCCTATAACTACAATAAGCTCTACAAGAGTAAAAGATTGGAGTTTCATGTTATTTACCTAGATTATAAGGCAAAAAAGAAGATTGAGCAAGTATTTAAGTTTTCCACAGGGTTTAGTGCAATAAATAAATTTCTATGTTATAATATAATAATACGCTTTAGGCCCTTTAAAAGGGCTTTTTAATTTTAAAAAGTCCTTTTAGGGTTTATCAAAATTAGTAAGTTTTTAAAAATATTATTGATTTTTCTCCTTCTTACAAAAGTAGCTTTGGCTGTAGAACTTGAAAATATTCATTTTTCTATAGAAAACAATAAAATATTAAACTTTAAGCAAAATTTAGAAAAAAAAGAAACTTCTTCTAAAAAAATAGTCTCTAAAACTAAACCATCTCAATATTATATTTATCAAGTTGCTCCTGGAGATAGCATTTGGAAAATAGCTAAAAGATTTGGTGTTTCAGTTGAATTTTTGAAAGAAGTTAATAACCTCTTAGAAGGCTCAGTAATTTATGTAGGTCAAAAAATAATAATTCCGACTATAAGAAGAATCACTTTAAGTGGTTTTCCTATATTTTATGCGGCTTCAAGACCAAAAGAATATGTAAATGCTTTTGATAAAATCAATGAAGAATTAATTGTCCCTGTAAGTGGTTACAATTGGGGAGTTGCTCATTACTATAATGCTGTAGATATTGCTGCTCCTTGTGGCCAAGACATCTATGCTAGTCATAGTGGAAAAGTAAAGTATACTGGATATTCAAATAGTTACGGGTATTATATAATAATTGAGTCCGAAAAAGGATTTTCTAGCCTTTATGGCCATCTTTCAAAAATTTTAGTCAAAAATAACTCTTATATCAATCAGGGAGATTTAATTGGTAAAGTAGGTAAGACAGGTATTACTACTGGCTGTCATTTACATTTTGAGTTAAGAGGTATAGAGAATCCTTTAATTAAAGAATAACTTATAAATTTTCTGGTCTTTCAGTAAGACTCACATAAACTTCAAAAGTATTATTTCCTCTTAGAACCTTTAATTTAACTTTTTGACCAACTTCTTTTTTTGAAATAATATAAGCTAAGGAGTTTTCTTTTGTTATTTTTTCTCCATCAACTTCTAAAATAATATCTCCTTCTCTAAGACCTGCTTCTTTTGCTGGTGTTCCAGGTAAAACTCCTGGTATTGAACCACTACCTTCAATTAAAGCTCCATAACTAACAGGTAGTCCTCTGGATTTAGCTATTTCTTCAGTAATTATTATATATCTTATACCAAGAAAAGGTAATTGAATTTTTCCAGTTTTTTTAACTTTCTCAAGCATAGAAATAACTCGAGAGGCAGGAATAGCAAAACCTATGTTTTGAGCACCAGAAACAATAGCTGTATTGACTCCTATAACTTGACCATTAAGATCAATTAATGGTCCACCAGAATTACCATAGTTTATAGCTGCATCAGTTTGAATTAAACTTTCAAGATATTCAGCATTCCCAACTCTATCAGAAGCAACAATATTTCTTCTCAGACCAGAAATTACTCCTACACTTACGGTATTTTGAAATTCACCCAAAGCATTACCAATAGCAATAACTGTCTGACCTAATTCTAATGAATCTGAACTACCAAATTCAGCATAAGGAAGATTAGAAGCATTTATCTTTAAAACTGCTAGATCATCTATTGGATGTTTAGCAATTACTTTTGCTTTAAATTCTCTTCCATCATTAAGAAAAACTGTATATTCAGCTTTATCATCAGAGACAACATGTTTATTGGTCACAATCAGGCCATCTGGAGAAACAATAAAACCACTACCACTAGAGATTTTCATTTTCTGAGTCTCTCTTTCTGGTCGTTGAGGAGTAAAAAATTCTGGTGGTAAAATATCTTGAAATTCTGGAGGTATTAGTTCTAAAGGAAAGTAAAAACCTCTTTTGATTATTTCAACATCCTTTGTAGCTACTATACTTACAACTGCTGGAGCAACTTTCTTTACTGCCTCTATTTTTGCTTTTTCATAGTCATTAATGACAATAACTTTTGAAGTTGTTGGTAAACTAGTCGGTGTTGGTGAAGCATTTTTAAATTCAAAAATTCCTCTAAAAAGATTTATTATTTGCTGAAATTGACTTTCAATAGAATTTTGCCCTTGACCAAAACTTATTCTAGCTAAAATAAAGAAAAGTAAAATTCCACAAATTATTATAAAATTTCTAAAATTTTTCTTTGATTCCATAAATAAAATTATACCATAAACTTTTAAATCTGAGAATTTTCTAAATCTAATTCTAGCTCTTTAAAAGTAAACTTAATTTTGTCTATTGCTTCATGAATTTTTAAATGATCTTTAAATAAAATTTGGGGGTTTTCCGCAACTTTTAAGATATCTTCATAAAAAGTAAGTTTTTCTTTTGGGACATTTTTAATTCTTTGTTGAAGATTTTCTCCTTCATAACCTAAATAATCAAGATATCTTTCTAAAAGACTTAAGGCCTCAAGTAATGCTTGTTGGGCATTTTCTTCTAAAAGCATTTTTATTTTCTCCCATTTTTGATAATAAAATTCATAATCAAATTCCAGTGGCTCAGTAAGATTTCTAAATCTAAAATTTAAAGACCAGATATCTTGAATGAATCTTGACCTTAAAATTACAAGTAAAAGAGCAACAAAAAGAAAGGTTGAAATTGAAAGGGAAATAACTTTTAAAATATAAATTATCTTTAGAATGAGCTCCATTTTTTCTCTAAAATTTCAGCAAAATCAAGTAAAGAAAGATCTGAAAAATGATCTCCTATAATCTGAAGGCCAACAGGAAGACCCTCTATAAAACCTATATTTAAAGAAAGAGCTGGAAGGCCAGCTAAATTAACCCCAACAGTATAAAGATCAGAAAGATACATAGAAAGTGGATCTTTTATTTTCTCTCCAAATTTAAAAGGAAGAGTAGGGGAGGTTGGGGTAAAAATAAAATCTACTTCTTTAAATACTTTTTTGAAGTCTTCTTTAATTTTATTTCTAAGTTTTAAAGCTCTAACATAATAAGCATCATAATAACCGTGAGAAAGAATAAAAGTACCTAAAAATATTCTTCTTTTTACTTCTGGCCCAAAACCAGAGCCTCTAGTTGTTTCATAAAGTCTTAAAATACTACTTTGATCTTTTCTCCAACCATAACGAATGCCATCATATCTTGCTAAATTAGCACTTACTTCTGCTGGCATAACTAAATAATAACAAGCTAAAGCATATTTTGACATTGGAAGATTTATTTCTTTTATCTGAAAATCGCTTTTAATTTCTTCAATTCTTTCAAAAATTAAATTTTTTATCCTTTCATCAAGACCTTCTTGAAAATATTCTTTTGGTATACCTATTATTTTTGGCTGGACTTGCTTAAAAGTAAAATTTTTATGAGTTGTTGCATCTAAAGGATCTGGACCAAGGATACTTTCAAAAAGTATTTTTGCATCTTTAACTGTTTTGGCAAATGGTCCTATTTGATCTAAAGAAGAAGCCATAGCAATAAGACCATATCTTGAAACAAGACCATAAGTTGGCTTAAAGCCAACAATTCCACAAAAACTAGCTGGTTGTCTAATAGAACCACCTGTATCAGAACCTAAAGCAAGAGGAGCAAAATCTTTTGCTACAGCTACAGCAGAACCACCAGAAGAACCTCCAGGAACATATTCTGGATTATAGGGATTTTTTGTTTTCTTAAAAGCTGAATTTTCTGTTGAAGATCCCATAGCAAATTCATCTAAATTTGTTTTCCCTATAAAAACAGCTCCAAGTTCTCTTAGTTTTTTTATTACCGTAGCATCATAAGGAGCAATAAAATTTTCTAAGATCTTTGAACCAGCAGTACAAGGATAATCTTTTATAAGAATGTTATCTTTAACAGCGATAGGAATACCTGTTAGAAGATGCGCTTTTTTTTCATCAATTAACTTTTGAGCATAATTTATTTGTTCTTCGTCTTCTATTAAATAAAGAAAACTTCCATAATCTTTATCTTGTTTTTTTATCCTTTGAAGGTACTCTTGAAAAAGTTCTTTTACACTTATTTCTTGGGCAACAAGCTTTTTGTGAAGCTCTTCTACCATAAAGAAATTTTAACATATTATGTTATAATTTAAAATTGGGCCCGTAGCTCAACTGGCTAGAGCGCCTGTTTTGCGAACAGGAGGTTACCGGTTCAAGTCCGGTCGGGTCCACCTTGGGCGCGTAGCTCAGTTGGTAGAGCGTCTCGTTGACGTCGAGAAGGTCCTAGGTTCGAGTCCTAGCGCGCCCACAAATTTAATGCAGCTTTTTTCAGATTTACATATTCATTCAAAATATTCTCGGGCTTGTTCTAAAGAAATTAGCATTAGAACACTTGCCCAAGGAGCAAAGTGGAAAGGTATTAATCTTCTTGGTACTGGTGATTTTACCCATCCTTTCTGGCTAAAAGAAATAGAAGAAAATTTAATTGAATTTAAACAAGGAAGTGGTCTTTATATTTTTTCAGAAATACCTGAAGTCTTTTTTGTTCTTTCTTCAGAAATAAATTTCATTTTTCAAAGAGAACAAAAAACAAAAAGAATTCATTTTGTAGTTCTTACAGAAAATATTGAAAAAGCAAAAGAAATTAACAAATTTTTATCTTTTTATGGAAATTTAGAAGCTGATGGAAGGCCTACTATAACCTTAGATCCGAAAAATTTTCTCAAAAACGCTTTAGAAATTGATCCTGAAATTATTCTCATACCTGCTCATATTTGGACGCCATGGTTTGGTATTTTAGGCTCTTTTTCTGGTTTTGATAGTATTGATGAGTGTTTTGAAGAATTAACTAATGAAATTTTAGCAGTAGAAACAGGTCTTTCTTCTGATCCTTTAATGAATTGGCAAGTTGAATCTTTAGATAAATTCGCCATTGTTTCATTTTCAGATTCTCATAGCAGTTTACCTCATAGACTTGGAAGAGAAGCTACAGTTCTTAATCTTCAAGAACTTTCTTTTAAAGGAATTAGAGATGCTTTAAAAAATAAAAAAATAGATTTTACTATTGAATTCTTTCCTGAGGAAGGAAAGTATCACTATGATGGCCATAGAAATTGCGGAGTAAGTTTTAGTCCTGAAGAAAGTGAAAAAATAAATAACATATGTCCTGTTTGTCAAAAACCTCTTACAATTGGTGTTTTACATCGAGTTAAAAAATTAGGAAACAGAGATCCTAATAAAGCACCTAAAAAAATTCCCTTCTTTCGCCTCGTACCTCTTTCAGAAATAATTGCAAAAACTTTTGGTACGTCTGAGTGGTCAAATAAAGTTAAGGATATTTACTTTTCACTGGTAGAGTCTTTTGGAACAGAATACTCTATCCTTTTAGATGTACCCCTAAAGGAGCTTCAAAAAGTAGCCCCACAAAAATTAGTTCTTGCTATTGAAAAAGTAAGAAAAAACGATTTAAAAATTATTCCTGGTTATGATGGAGAATATGGTAAAATTGAATTTAGATTTGATGATGGTCAAAAAAGTCTTTTTTAGTTAGTCTATGATTTTAGTAGTTTTAATAAATGAAATTTTAAAGCTTATAGAGACATTTATAAGTTTTTGGTATAAAGATATACCTAAACATTTTTGGCAAAACTTCCTTGAGCTATTTGATGGTCTTGAACGAAAATTTGCTGTAAGAATAACTTTAGAAAATATATTTGTCCCACTCTGGCAGGACTACAGTCTTCTAGGTAGAATAATTTCTTTTCCTATAAGAATTTCTAAAATTTTAATTGGAATTTTAATTTATATAGCATTTTTTTCTGTTAGTTTTGCTATTTTTATTTCAATAGAAGTTTTACCAATTATTTTAATATACCTTTCACTTTAAAATGTGGTATGAACTTCATCCTTTAGAAAGAATACTTATCTGGAATTTTAATATAGCCGTAAGAATTTTTCTTCTTGTTGCTTCCTTATTTTTTATTTTAAAAGTTAATATTTATTTTGGAATTTTTCTTTTAATATTTACGATTGTCAATTTTAAAAAATACTTTAAAGCTCAAAAGGAAATTTTACATGAAAAAGGAACACCAGAAGAATTTTTAGATTTTAAATCAAGAAAAATTTTACTGAAAACATTAAATGAGGCAGAAATTTTAAAAACATTAGATATAGATAAGATCTTTTTAAATTTAGCTTTAAAAGAAAAATATATAAAAAACATCCTTGCAAGAGCTGGAATGGAAAGTAAGGAATTTTCAAAACTCATAAATGGCTATGAAAAAGAAATTGAAGGAGAAATCAAAAATTCATTTAAAAAAATTTTAGTCCAAAATATAAACTCTATCCTTAATAAAAGCTATCTTGAGGCCTTGAACTTAGAAATAAATTATATTCCTTTTGGAATCTTATTTATAAAATTTTTAGAGTATGATCCTGAACTTGTAAAAAAAATTAAAATAAATCTCCAAGTAGATGAGGAAATTTTATTTAGTGCATTTTTAATTGAAGAATTTGGAAAAAAAATTAGAGTGAAAGAAAAATATCAAATTACCAAAAATATTTTTGTAAAACCAAAAAAAACGAGTTTTGTAAATAGAGCTTGGACATCAAGACCAACACCATTATTGGATTCAATGAGCGAGGATTTAACTTTTCTTGCCTCTTTAGGTAAGATAGGTTATATCGTTGGCCATAAAAATGAAATAGAATTAACCTTAGCAGTCCTTGAAAAACCACAAAATAATAATGTAATTTTATTAGGTGAAGTAGGAAGTGGAAAAACAACAATTCTTTATCATTTAGCCTGGTTAATAAAATCTGATAAAGTACCCAAAAATTTATTTGACAAAAGACTAGTTCTTTTAAATTTAAATCTCCTATTAGAAAAAGAAGAAGAGGTTATTGCAAGAATTAACAAGATAATTTATGAAATAAATAGAGCTAAAAATATAATTTTGGCAATGCCTGATGATCCAAGAACAGAAAAAATAATAGAGCATTTCAAAGACTTAGTTATCTCTCAAACACCATTAATTGTTTTAGCTTCACCTGAAAATTATAAAAATCTTTCAAAACATCCTTATGTAGTTGATACCTTTACTGTAGTTAGAGTAGGATCGCTTTCTGAAAAAGAAACTCTAACACTTCTTACTTTCGAACTTATAGGCTGGGAAATAAAGTTTAAAATTAAAGTAACAATAAAAGCATTAAAAACTGCCATAAAACTTGCAAATAGATTCCTAAAACCAAAACTTTTGCCTGGATCAGCAAGAGAATTGATGTTAGAAACTATAAATATAGCAAAGATAAAAAATTTAAAAATAGTAGATGAAAATTTAGTGGCTGAAACGCTTTCTCAACTTATAAATATTCCTGTCAAACCACCAGAGCTTGAAGAAACTCAACTTCTTTTGAATTTAGAGGAAATAATTCACCAATCATTAATAGATCAGCAAGAGGCAGTAAAAGAAGTCTCCGAAGCCTTAAGAACTTATAGAGCTGGTCTTGGAAAAACAAAAGGTCCTATAGGAGTTTTTCTATTTTTAGGACCTACGGGGGTTGGAAAGACAGAACTTGCAAAAACAATAGCAAAAATCTACTTTAACGGTGTTATGATAAGACTTGATATGGGTCAATTTCAAGAAGTAAATACAATAGATAATTTAATAGGTTCTGAGTCAACTTCAGGTATCCTTACTGAAAGTGTAAAAAGAAAACCTTATAGTGTCTTGCTTTTAGATGAATTTGAAAAATGTCATCCAAAAATTTGGGATATATTTTTAGCAATCTTTGATGAGGGTAAAATTCAAGACTTTACTGGTAGAGAAATAGATTTTTCTAATACAATAATTATTGCGACCTCAAATGCTTTTTCAGAAATAATCTATCAAAAAATAAGAGAAAATAAAACTTATGAGGAAATCAAATCTCAAATAAAAGAAAAACTTTACACTATATTTCCCCCAGAGCTTTTAAATAGGTTTGATGGAATTATAATTTTCAAGCCATTAAGTAAAGGGGATATTAAAAGCATCACCAATTTAAAATTGAAAGACTTAAAGGAAAAAATAAATAAAATTGGATATGAAATTGAAATAAAAGAAGCGGCTATTGAAAAAATTATTGAAGAAGGATATAGTGAAGTTTTTGGAGCTAGAGCTTTAGAGAGGACAATCCAGGAAAGAATTTATGATGTCCTTTCTAAAAAAATTCTTGCCAACGAATTTACTAAAGGAAAGAAAATAATTGTTGATTTTCAAAATGAATGGAAATTTTATCAAATATGAAAAAGTTAATTGTCCTCACGGGTCCTACAGGAAGTGGAAAAACTGAATTCTCTTTGTACCTTGCTAAAAAAATCAACGGAGCTATAGTAAATGCTGACTCAAGAAATGTATATAAATTTTTAGATTTAGGAACTGATAAACCTAAAAATTTAAAGGTAGAAAATTATCTCTTTGACTTTGTTCATCCTAAAAATCAATACTCTCTTTTTGATTGGTTGAGCGATGTTGAAAAAATAATCAAAAAAACTACAAAACCAATAATTATTGTTGGAGGAACATGGTTGTGGATAAAAGCTCTAGTTCAAGGATGGGAATTACCTAAGGTAGGACCTAATAAAAAGTTGAGAAAAGAACTTGAAAATTTATCAGTTGAACGACTCCAAGAAATTTTAAAAAAATTAGATCCAAGAAGATTTAAAGAACTTAAAGAAAATGTCAAAAATAAAAGAAGGTTAATAAGAGCAATTGAGATAGCTAAAAGTTTAGGAAAAGTTCCAAAAATAAGAAAGAAGAAAAAATATGAAATTTTACTTTTAGCAATAAAAAGAAAAAAGCTCGAAAAAATAATTAAAAAAAGAATTTTAGACTCAATTAAAAATGGCCTTATAGATGAGATAAAAAATCTCCATGAAAAAAAGGGAATTTCTTATAAAAAAATTCAAAGTTTTGGCCTAAGATACAGGTATTTTACTCTTTTTCTTTTAAAAAAATTAACTCTAAAAGAAGCTGTGGAAAAAACTTACAAAGATACTTTAAAGTATGCTAAAACCCAAATTAGAGAAATAAAAAAATTAAAACCAATTTGGATAAGTAAAAAAAGTGAAGCTTTAAAAATAACGAAGAATTTCTTAAAAGAAGAAGTAATGCCTTAAATATTTCTTTTTAAAGATCTTTAGATTTAGATTCTCTAAAAGCATTTTCTTTATTAGATTTGAGAGTATCTATATCTTTTTGATAACTCTCGGCTATACGCATTACATCATCTCCATAAAATCTATAAGCAGGTCTGTTCCAGTTTGAGCCAGCAAAATAAATCATAGCAGCTTTCCATTCAGCATACTTTGTTCCTGCTGTAGCTCCAGCATCAGCTAAATAAAGAGCAGCAGCAACAAAAGAGTCAATTATATTCCAAGGAGAAGGTGGATTATGACCAGTAATATCACTTATTCTCTTTTTATATTTTACCCAAGTACTAGGTAAAAATTGAGCAGGGCCCATAGCTCCTCCCCATCCATACCATTGTTTGCAAGATACTGGCATTTGATCTGGATCAAGACCAAGTTCAGAAACAAGAGATTCAAAAATTGGCCATTCTTTCGGATTCATAGCTTTTTTATAGTTACAAGTTCCAACATTTTTTCCTATTTTAGATTCATAATCAAGAACTGCTAAAATCAAAGCTGCTCTTACACCAGTTACTTGAGAAGCGAGTTCTGCATATTTTAAAGCTGTCTCAAAAGTAATATCTCCTACACCACCAGCAAGCTGATAAATTTTTGTCCTTATTTGAGCTGCTGTTTTTTCAGACTCTTTTAAAAGTTTTTGATAATTAGCTTCAATACCCTTTGTTTTTGCTAAGAGATTTTTCTTTTCTTTTAAAATTTCATTTAATTCTTGTCTTCTAATCTCTTGACTATTTAAAAGAGCTATTTTTTGAGCTTGTTCGTCTTCAAGTTGAGCTTCTTTTTCCATCAGATCTTTTTGAATGACTTTTAGAGCATCTATACTTTCTTGAATTGAAATTTGAATTTTATCTAAAGTAACTATTTTATTGAAAAAATCAGAAAGTTGTTTACTTTCTACTAAAATATCAATAAGACTTTTTTTCTGATTTTTATAAATTTCTCTCAAAGCCTCTTTTAATTTTTCCTTATTTCTATTTATTCTTTCTTTGGTTTCCTTTATACCTTTTTGAGTTTCGTCTATTTTCTTATCTAACTCCTTTATCTCTAATTCTATGGCCTTAATTTCAAGGTTAATTTTTTTAACTAAAGTATCATAGTACTGAATCTGTTTTTGAAGAGTATTTTTTTCTTTTGATATTTTATCAAGTTGATTCTTATATTCATCTATTTGTTTAAGAACTTCTTGAAGTTGAGTTTCTAAACTCTGACGATATTCTTCAAAAGGATTAAGAGGTACTTGTTTTTCTTCAGAAGAGTTTTCAGTCGAAGTCGTTTTATTATTGGATTTTTCTTCTGTTTGAGCTGGTGCTAAAGAAATTGACCAGAAAAATAGCGAAATTATTATTGAAAAGACTAAAAATAAATTATAAAATTTAAAGTTAGGCTTAATTTTTAGGTCTTCTTTTTTTTCTTTAATTTGATGTCTTTTTTTAAAGGGTTTTATTTCTAAAATTAAATTACTCACTTAAAAAAAGATCGAAGTGGATTACCTCGTCAGTCAATGGATGTCTTTGAATTTCCTTTATAATTCCTCTATATTTTTGGCCCTCAAAAACAAAATCAATACTTTGGCCTTCATAAAACTTAAACTCCTTAGAAAAAACAGCTATTTTTGCTGATTTTTTACCATATAGAATACCTGGTAAAAAGCCTTTTTTTCTTACTTTTTCTGCTTTTTCTTCCCGTGTAATCACTTCGATCATAAAATAATTATACCATAAAAAATTAACCTAAAACCTTAAGATCATCATAGCTAACGTACCCTTGAACAAGAAAATCTTCAAAAATTCTTGAAAATTTTGGCCCTAAAGCTTTTTCAAAAAGCTTATTCCACATAGCTTCTTGCTGATGGTAAACAACTTTTTTCATAGTCCTTGATTGTTCTACTAAATTCATAATAACATCTACCAAATTAAAACTAATTAAAACTTCTATCCCATTTTCATCTAAGAAAAGATCTCCAACCCAGTCTATATCTTTCCAAAAATCAATATTATGGCCAATTTCCTTAGAAAAATCTGCTAAAGCCTTCAAAGAAGAGCTATAATGGTAAGCTTCAGTATTTACTCTTGGCAGAAAAAGTCTTGAATCCCATTCATCATCTTTATAAAGATATCTTTGAACAACTAAAATAGAATTTTGGTTAGCTTCTTCTAAAACTTCGCCTTTTATACACCAATTTATAACCTTGAAAAAATCTTCTTTTTTTGCGTATTTTTCAAAAATACTTGAATAAAACTTAATTTCAAAGCTATAATGAAAAACTAAAGTAAGTAATCTAAAAAGAGTACCCTCAAGTTCAAGATCAGTAGGAATAACAAAAATAACACCGTATTCTTTAAGGTGACTTACATTATGAAGCTTATGTTCGCAGAATTTTTTTGCTATTTCTTTGTACTTCGGCTCAAGACAAATAAGTTCTATTTTCCTTTTTTCAAAATCTTCATAAGTCAAATTTCTTGAAAATTCCTCAAAACTTTTATTTAGCCATTCAGCTTCTTCAGAAAATCTAAGAGCACTCAAAAGATATTCAATTTTCTCTTTTTCTATTAGCTCATCAACATCTCTTGCGCCTAAAAATGAAACTAAATTCTTTGGAGGATACTTTCTTAAAAATTCAATACCTTTTTCCCATTTCAAAAAGAATCCTTCGTAGTTTATCCTTGTCTTTAAAAATGAAAGAATATTATCAAGATCATTTTTTGAACTAAGTTTTGGTCGAGA
Source organism: Patescibacteria group bacterium (assembly GCA_030549895.1). Taxonomy (GTDB): domain Bacteria; phylum Patescibacteriota; class Minisyncoccia; order UBA6257; family HR35; genus JAUQQM01. The sequence goes on from JAUQQM010000001.1 coordinate 12,703, forward strand.
AAAAAATTGTTCAAAAAAGAAGTTATCTAATCTTATTTTTTGAAAAAGAACATTAAAGACTTCACTAGCAACTGATTTTGGGTACCAATTAAAAATTTTCAAAAATATATCTCTTATAACTTTCTCCTTTTCTTCATAAATTTCTTCAATAAGATCTCTTTTGGCAATACTATTTAAAATCTCAATCAAACTTTTAAATCTTCTTTGATCTATACGTAAAATTTTTGCTATTTTTTGAAATTTTAAATCTTCCATTCTCTAATAGTTAATTTTTGCCATCTTAATTTATTATAATCCTTTTTAGAAAGATGGCTAGTATTAGCACCAAGACTTTCAATTATTGAAGTTGCATTGGCACTTCCCCAAACAAGAGCTGTTTTAATATCTTTACCTAATAAAATAGCTGAAGTAAAACCAACGGCAAAAGCATCACCAGCACCTGTTCGATCAACAATTTGTCTTTCTGGAAAAATATCAGCTCTTAAGACAAAATCTCTAAACATACATAAAGAGCCTTCTTTTTCTAACGTGACAACAACAATTTCTGGGCCCGCTTCTTTTAAAACTTTAAGAGATTCTTTTAAGTCTTCTTTTTCTGTCAAACTCTGACATTCTTTTTTGTTTAAAATTAAAATATTTACATTTTGTAAAATACTTTTCAGTTGGGAAATACCAAGACTTGCATGATAAAAAGAAGGGTTCCAAATTATTGGAACATTTTGCTTTTTAAAGTGTTGGACAATAGATTTTAAAATTAAAACTTTAGTAAGACTTGGTCCAAGATAAAGAGACTTTGTTTTTATTTTTTTTATCTTTTTTACATCTTTAAATTCTAAAACTGAACTTGCTCCTCTCCAAACAAAAGGATAATCATCTTTGTTCGAGACTCTTAAAATAAAAGAAATTGCTGTTGCTTTTCTTGAGCGATCAAAATAAACATTAATTTTCTTTTTTTTAAGTTCTCTTAAAATAAAATCTCCTATTAAATCTCTTCCAACTTGAATATAAGTTGCGGTCTTAAAACCTATTTTTCTAAATCCTAAAGCGGTATTAACAGCTCCTCCACCAAGAAAAATATCTAACTTATCAAGATCTACTTTAAAGTTTGGTTGAAAATCATTTAATGTTTGTTTAAAGGCAAATATATCTAAAGTAGCGCTTCCAATTGTCAAAATATCATTCATAAGCTAGGCGCTAGGATTTAAAACATAAAGAAAAGAATCGAAGCTTACCCTGTGGGGCATATTTTTTCCATAAAAACCTGAAAATATTGTATAGTTTTCATCATATTTTCTATAATCTTCTCTCGTAAGTCTTTTCTTTACCTCTTCTGTAAAATTAAAGAAAAATCTTACTAATTCTCTATATAGCTCACCTTTAAGAAAGTTTTGGCGATTTTCATTTATAAAATTAACTAAAACTTCTTTTAGCTCATTGTTTGTAAAGTTTTTAAAATAAAAATGCAAAAATGCCTCAAAAGAAGGAAGATAATTTTCTGGCATTGAAAGCTGCTTAAGAAAAGCAATCCTTAAAAACTCTTCTAAAATAGCCCGTGGAATTAAATCATCTCTTATAATAACCAACTCACCACTGTGAATTTTTTCTTCTAAAAGTTCATTAAATAAATAACTTCTTGTAGAGATATGATATTCTACCCCACCATACTCACCGGTAAAAATTGTCTTTGGAATCTCATTTTTAAGATCTATATTACTTTCTCTTTCTAAAATTCCAAGAGCAAGTCTTATAATCTCCGGCCTTACGACCAATAATTGTTTTTCTTTTTTGAAATTTTTACCTTCAAGAATCTTTGTTAAAATATCTTCATAAAAAGGAATTTTTTCTTTCATTCTTTCAAGTAAAATTTTAGATAGTTCATCTATAAAACTTTGAGCGAAATTTTCCTGGTCTTTTAAATTTTTAGCTAAATTAATAAGTTCTTCTTCGCTAAAAAGAGAGTTTGCACTAAAACCTTCTTTTTCAAAATCTCCTAAAAATTCTATATTTCTTATTTTTCCAGTACAAAAAAGCCAAAGTAATGCTTTAACCTCATCTTCTTGCCCTGGTTTTATAAACTTTGAAATTGAAGGAAAAACTTCTTGAGGAAATTTTCTTTTCTTTAAAGCATCTTCAATTTTTTTAAAAGCATCTTTATTATTAAAGTAATTATCACAAAAAATAACTCTATCTGGCAAAAATGTACTATCTTTAAATAAATGTGAAATGACAGCAACTGTAATTTCTTTTATCTCTTTTTCTTTTTTTCTTCCAGCCAAAAACTCAAATAATTTCATAGCGGGGCCGGCAGGACTCGAACCTGCAGTCCTGGTTTTGGAGACCAGTGGTTTACCAATTAACCGACGGCCCCAAAAAATTATTATAACACAAAAAGGCCCCTGCCTAATTGCAGGGGCCTTTTGAGTTTCGAGAATTTCTAGAGTAACTTTAGTGTTGGTAAGTGTAGCTTAACTGAGTACCTGGATTAAGCGTAGAATCAAGATTTATTCCAGTAGCTACACCATCTCCAAATTGGAAGCTATCAACTCTAAATGTGGTGCTATAAGTACCTTGAGCAGATTTTTCACTTACATTAACAAGTCTCAAGGTGTAATTCTTTGCACCAGAAATATCTCTATTATTAAAGTTAATCACATATAGTTTAGATGTATCCCCTTCATTCCAACTTACTTGAGAACTGGTAGCTATTAAATTACCACCATCATAAACTTCAAGAACTGTATTAGTGGAGGTTGTAATTTTATTACTAGTTACAGTAAAGGTAGCTGTACCTAATTTAATTGAATCAACATTGCTTTCTTTTATTATTGGAGTCAAAGCTAGAGTTACAAAGTTCGTACCAAAACTCCAACCACTCACAGGTTTAACTTCAACTTTTAGATTTCCTCTATAAACTGTCATTTGATTTCCTACAAGAGCACTAGTAGTTGTAGTAATTTGCTGAGAAGAATCAACTCCTCTATAAACAATCTCGGTAATAGCTGGTGTAATTGTTGCAGGAGTATTAATATTAACTGAAGAGTAGGCTGCCACACTTGATTTCAAAGAAAGAACTTTCTCGCTATTAGCATTTACCACAAAATTAAGACCTGTAAATCTGATGGTTGATGTTTCTGAACCTATATTTTCCCAACCGTATCGAGTTTCGCTTATTTGACCATCTGTAAGAGTTAGATTATAAAAGTAACCAGGCTTTGTTGTTGAAGCTCTAACAACTATTTCTTCTATCTTTATATTCTCTTCTTTGCTTGCTGAAAGTTTAATCCTTAAAAGTTCTTCACCAGTTGAATTAGTAACTAAGTAACGAGAGACTGGAGTATCTGAATGAAGAGCGAAGTTCAAACTACCACTTTCAGTTACTGTTATCTGTTGACCAGCAATTGATGGAGATCCAGAGTTACCACTTGGAGTGATGTAAGAAATTGTAGCTGTAGAGACTATTGGAGTTCCTGTTGGAGCTGAAGTTAAGATATCAGCGTAAACTTCAATAATCTTTTGAGTTCCTTTAGAAACATTAACATTGACAGAAAAGTTTTCAGAAGAAGCTGGAACAACTCTTACATCATTTGGAGCTAAAGAAATTCTTAGATTTCTATAAGCAGTTGTTGTAGAAAGACTAATTTGGACTGAAGTAATAGTAAGATCTTCATATTGAGAAGCACTAACAACATAAGAACCAATTTTAGCTCCTACTTTTCCTTTTACAAATGACTGATCTCCATAAGAAGAATCTTTTGCCACAGTAGCTTGACCAGTAACTACACTCACACTATCTGCGCTCATATCACTACTTGGAACAGAAATAAGATTTAATGATTGAGTACCCTGAGCATTATTTGATCCTCCGAGTAATGTTAAAGTAATCGATCTACCACTACTTGGCTCACTTGTATTCCCTGGATCAGTCAAATCAGCCCATACTTCTAAAATAGCTTTTTGTCCTGGATAAACTACAAAGTTAAGATTATTAAATTCAGTACCACTAGAGGAGGTTGAAATGTTAAGAGTAGGACCAACTTGTGAGTTATTTAGATACAAAGCACCATTTCTTAAACCAAAACTTGCTCCAGTAAAGGTAACTCTTAATTTTAAGGTTTCTACTTTAACTGGTTCACCATAAGCATTCAATTCAAATTTTCCAATAACTGTTCTTGAGTCTTTGACGACATAAGGAGAACTAAGAGGTAGTCTTTGTATTACTAACTGACCACCTTGAATTGTTAAGGTTCCAGTATTTCTTGGCGTTCCTGTAATTTCAACACCTGCATTGTATTGAGAATCAACAACATCAAAGTCAGATGGATATCTTAAAGAGAAAGAAAATTGTCTTGTAGAACCACCAACAATATCAGCTCTTACTTCGAAGTTTCTGTTTCCGGTCTTTAAAGTAATTGGTGATTGAGGCTTGAAAACAACATAAGAGCCCTCCCAAGAACCATCAGCTATTTTTTGACCATCAATGTAAAGGGCAAAATTTTGAAGATCCTGTTGACTAACAGAACCAATCAATCTTAATCTTAAACCTTTAAATAAGACTTCTCTATTATTTACCTGAACTTGATCACGATAAACTGTATAAGCCATTGAACCAGCATTTACTGTTCCGCTTGTTGGTTGAACTGTACCGGTGAAAGAAATATTAGCAAAATCTGATGGCTTTGAAGCTATTTGGAAGTTAAAACCTCTTATTGGGAAATTACCAGTTGCTGTTACCCCAGAAATGTCACTGGCACTTTCAAGAGAAAAACCAACTGTCTGACCAGAAGTTCCACTACTTACATCTGCAACCACAGAAAATGTAGCACTACTACCTGCTGGGATTTTTACGCTTAAACCAGTAAAGTTAGCATAATTTTGAGTTACTGAGGCAGGATCAGATACTCTTTCATTATTTACATAAAGATAAACATTCTTTAAAGAATAATCAGAAGAAACTCCGGTTCTTTTAAGTTTTAACCCACTAATTGTCACTTCACTATTTGTACCATTAGAGACAATAAATTTAAGTAAGACAGCTCCTGATTGAGTCTCAATTAGAGTTCCTCCTGTTGGATTGTCAGAAGCTAAACTAACACTAACTTCTCCGCTTGGAGTTGGTGCTTGGCTAGGTTGACCCTGTTGGCTAAGTAATGTTAAAAGTAATGGTAAGATAGCCTGCAATTGAGGATTACCTTGGGCTAATTGTTGTAAAAGCCCTATTAAAGCTGCTTGCTGGTTAGGTGATGGCTGTTGTTGAGCTGCCCCAGCACCATAAAGTTCATTTGCTTTTGCTCTGGTAACTGGACCAAAGACACCTGTTTGACTAATTCCATATTTTTTCTGAAATGCTTTTACAGCTTCAACTGTAAGTGGTCCATAATAACCAGTAAGTTTATCTTTATCTAAAATATTCTCACAATAAGCTAACATTTCCTGAAGATCTCTTACTTGAGAATCTTTCAAACCTTTATATAGGGTCTTTGTAAAATTATATTGACCTGCTCGACAACTTTGAGCAAGTGGAGATTTTAAACTTGGAACTAATAGCCAAGTTATCACAGCCACTGTTAGGATTATTGAAGTGGCTTTTAAAGTATTTTTACTCATAAATTTTTTTATTTTTCCCTGGCTTCCAAAAATTTTTGGAAAACCAGAGAATTTGTTACTAAAATTGATAAAATTATAAAGGATATTATAAAATTTTGTCAACTGTGAATAACTTTTACTCATAATCTAACTTATTGAAATTATAACATACAATTAATTTGATGCAAATTAGATTGTGGATAAGTTATAATTTTTTATTACGGGCTGTAGGATAACGGTAGTCCGCTGCCTTGGGGTGGCAGTAGACCGGGTTCAACTCCCGGCAGCCCGAAAGCTAGGGTAGTTCTAAGTCTAAATCTTGATAACCTGATTGTCTTAAATTTTCTTTTAGTAAAGGGTAAAATTTTTCGAAAAATTTAAATTCTTGAGATTTCCTCTTTAAATAATTTATTGCTTGTTGAGGATCATTTTTAATATTAATAAAGTAGTTAAGAGCAACTAAAACTGCATGAGGATAATTTGGAAATTCTTTTATATAAAATTCTATTTGTCTTTTTACAAATTCTTTTTCCTCATCTTTTAAGGATGGATAAATATAAGAGCTTAAATTCATATAAAGGGAAGAAGTTCTTAAATCTGATTTTTCTTTTAGATATTGATTTCTTACTACCTCGTAAAAAAGAGAAACTTCATTTAGTTTCATTTTTGAGAGTTCTTTTAAAAACATAGAACCAACATGAACAACAAGTTCTGCATCATAAGGTCCTACTTTAGGAAAAGAATCAACAAATTTCTCTAGGCTTGGATTTCTTATATTATCAATTACAAGCCTAATCTGAAAGAAATTTACAACGCTTAATACAATCATTAAAACTGCTAAGGCTGGCCTTAAAAGAATAAAATTAAACTCTTTTGGAGATTTATGAAAATGACTCGAAATCCAAGCACAAAAGCCAAAAAACACAATCCAAGTATACTGAATGTCGAAAATAAAAAAGTTATTAACAAAAAAAGCACCAAATAAAGCTAAAAGTGACGGTAAAATTCTTTTTTCAAGTTTTATAATTGCTAAAATTAAAGAGAAAAATAAAAATAAGTAACTTAAAAATCCAAAAATTCCTTGAGTGGCTAAAAGTTCAACATATTTGTTATGAGCTCTATCAAAAATTGCTTGTTCAATTTCTAAAAGTCTTGGATTTAAAAATTTGCCAAATATATAAGGAGAAGATTCTGGTCCATAACCAAAGAATGGTCTTTCCAGCCAACCATTAAGAAAAATTTTCCAAACTAAAAGCCTGGTAAGACTGCTTCCTACAATTTTCCCATGTAAAATCTCAGAAACTCTTGAAAGAATAACTAAAGGAAACTTTTCTGGAGGGATAATTGCTAGAATTAAAATAAAGACTCCTAGAAAAACTAAAAATAAAATTTTAAAAATTCTTGGAAATTTTAAAAAAGCATAAAGAGAAATACCAAAAAGAAAACCCAAAAAGGCACTCCTTGTCTGTGAAATTAAAAGAAGCAAAATACCAAAAATAAGTCCTAAAATTGAAATTATCTTTAAAAATATATCTTTACTTTCTTTTTTCCAATCTAAACAAAAAAGAGAAATAAAAAAAGTTAGCATCCCTACAATTCCCATATAAGCTCCATTTCCCATTATTCCTTCTGGTCTTATTTTAGGATTTTTAATCCAGGCTGGCAGAACATCAAGAGTAGCTACAATCCCGAAAATTATAAAAGATATCAAGAATATAGTTAAAGCATCTTTTTTATTTTTAAAAATTTCCCTCAAAATTAAAAATAAAATTAAATAAAAAAATAAAGAAATAAATCCCTCCATTCTTTCAGCATTACCCCAAAAAGCTCTATAAGGAGAAATTGAAAGAATAGTACTTATAAAAGTAGAAATAAAAAAAAGGAAAACGCCTAGAAAAATTTTCTCTTTAAAATCAAAAGTTAATTTTTTTACAGTCAAAAGACCAATTGCTGTTAGAACCCTTAAAGAAAGAGCTTTAAAAGTAATAAAAGGAAAAAACATAAAATTAGCAACAAGATAGTTTGAGGCCGGTATTAAAAACAAAAGAAGGCTTTCCATAAAATTAAAGAATCTTTACAATTTTAAAGTGTTTCTCTTTGCTTAGAGGTCTTGTTTCTTCAATAACGACTTTATCTCCAACCTTAGTTTTATTGTACTCGTCATGAGCCTTAAACTTTCTTTTAACTTTAATATATTTTTTATAGAGAGGATGTTGAAAAACTCTAACAACTTCAACAACTCTTGTTTTTTGCATTTTATCAGAAACTACTGTACCAATAAACCTTTTTTTAATTTTTTTGTTTTTTTCTTTCATTGATAATTGTCAAAATCCTAGCAATGTCTTTTTTAATTAATTTTAATATTTTAACATTCTTTGTCTTACCTTGTTTTAAATTCAAATATTCCTCTTGAAATTTTTTTCTAAGATCAGAAAGTAATTTTGAAAGTTCTTGATCTGTTTTTTGTCTTAATTCTTTTGCTTTCATTTTTTAACAAACTTAGTTTTAATGCCAAGTTTATAATGAACTTGTTTTAAAAACTTTCTTGCTTCAGTTTCGGAAATTCCATCAAGTTCAACAATTATCTTGCCTCCTTGAATTGGAGAGACATAATGATCAACATCCCCTTTACCTCCGCCTAAAGTAACCTCTGGTGGTTTTTTTGTCACTGGCTGATGAGGAAATATCCTTAACCAATATTTTGCTCCTTTTGGTAATTTTTGAAGTACTTTAACAATAGAATCTAGCTGAGCACCACTAAGCCAACGAGTCTCAAGAGCTTTCAGTCCATAACTCCCGAAACAAAGTTCTGTTCCTTTAGTGGTAAGTTTTCTTTCTCTTGATCTACCTTTCTGAGATTTTCGATATTTCGTTTTTTTGGGTTGCATTTTGGCTTATTTTTTGGACCTGTTGGTCCAGAAAATTAGAAAATTGAAGATTTATTATTTTTATTTTTCTAAGAATTTTAAGTAAAAAGATATTTAAATTTAATTTTAAATTTTCTTCAATTTTTTCTAATCTTTCGCCTTCAAAACTAACGATATCAAGACTTATCAATTTTTTATGAGTTAAAACAACTAACACAGCCAGAATGAAAAGTATTAAAAATTCTAAAAAAATATTCATAATTCCAAAATATAAAATCTCCCAACTTGAATTTTTTCTCCAAACTTAAGGGAGTTTTCATTAATTAAGTCCTCAATCTTTAAATTTTGATCTTTAATCCATGGTTGTTTTAAAAGGACAACTTCCTGATACCATTTTTCCATCTTACCATTAAGAATTTTTTCTTGAACATCTTTTGGTTTACTTAAAATACTTGGATCTTGTTCAAGGACAATTTTTTTAAACTCCTCTTTTTCTTCCTGACTAATCTGGTCATCAGAAACATATTTTGGTTTCATTGAAGCAATCTGAAGAGCAATCTCATGAGCTAGTTTTTTAAACTCACTATTAGAGGCAACAAAGTCGGTTTCACATTTTAACTCAACAAGAACTCCAATTTTGCCTTGGTGGACATAACTTTCAATAATACCTGAGTTTGTTTGTTTTGTCCTTGAAGAAAATTTTAAAGCACCTTTCTTTCTAAGATAGTCTTTTGCTTTTTCAAGATCCCAGTTACTATTTTCAAGAGCTTCTTTACAAAGACTAAATGAGACTAAAGTTTCTTCTCTTAATTTTTTTATTAATTCATTTTTCTCCATGCTATATTTTTATGCTCTCTTTAAGATAGTCAAGTAAAAATTTAATGCTTCTTGGAGCTTTGTCATTTGCTGGAATAATATATTCAACGCCTTCTGGGTCATTATCAGAACCACAAATAGCTATTATTGGAATTTTCATCTTAAGTGCTTCTCTATGAGCTGTTTTGTGATTTTTAAAGCTCAAATCTACAATAAAAATTGCCCCTGGAAGCCTTTCCATATCTTTTACACCTTCATACATTTTAATAAGTTTTTCATATTCTCTTTGCATAGCTATTTTTTCTTTTGGAGGGTATTTTTCAATTTCCCCACTTTTTATTTTCTCTTCTAAACTTTTAAGAAAATCTATTCTGGACTTAATAGTAACAAAATTTGTTAAAAAACCTCCTGGCCAGCGAAAAGTAATCCAATACTGACCCAAAAAATTAGCAACTTCTTTTACATAATTTGCTGCTGGTTTAGTACCGACAAAAAGAATTTTTTCTCCTTCCTTTATAAGTTTTGACATGAATTGAGCAGCCTTATCAAGTAGCTCTTTAGTTTTGTCTAAGTTAAATATTTCTATATTACCAAGGGTTGGAAGATTAATTAGATATTCTTTCATTTTTGGAGAAGTGAGAGTTTTTTTTCTTCCATAGAAAACACCAGCTTCAATAAATTTTTGTAAAAGTTCTTGATCAATATTTTGGGCAAGTTGTGAAACTTCAATTTTCATTTTATGTTATAATTAAATTGCAATATTAAATTGGCGATAAATAATATTATACCATGAAAAAAGGTATTCACCCCCAATATAAAAAAATGGAAATTGTCTGCGCTTGTAATAATAAATATTATACTTATGGGACAAAAGAAAAAATTGAGGTAGAAACTTGCTGGAAATGTCATCCTATTTTCATAGGTACTGAAGAGAAAAAAGCAATAGTTGGCCAGGTAGAAAAATTCCATCGAAGGTATAAGAAAAAATAAAAATCTAAACTAAAAAATTTAAAAATGACTAAAGATGGTATTTTAATGGAACTTAGAGCTGGAGTTGGTGGGGAAGAAGCTGCTCTTTTTGCCCAAGATCTTTTAAGAATGTATCAAAAATACTGTCAGAAAAAGGGTTTTAATTTTAAAATTTTAGATAAAAATGAAAGTGAACTCGGTGGAATTAAAAGTGCAACAATAGAGATAACAGGAGAAAATGTTTTTGAAATATTCAAAAATGAGGCTGGAGTCCATAGAGTACAAAGAATACCAGTTACTGAAAAATCAGGAAGAATTCATACCTCAACTGCCTCAGTTGCTATTTTACCTCTTTTAGAGTTAGAAGAAATAAAAATAAATCCTCAAGATATCGAAGTTGAATTTTTTAGAGCTTCAGGTCATGGTGGTCAGAATGTCAACAAAGTTGAAACAGCTGTAAGAATAAAACATAAACCAACAGGAATAGTAGTTAGCTGCCAATCAGAAAGATTTCAACACAGAAACAGAGAAATTGCTATAAAAATGCTTAAGGCAAAACTTTACGAATTAGAAGAAAGTAAAAAAATTGGAAATATAACTGAGTTAAGAAGAAAACAGATAGGAACTCAAGAAAGGTCAGAAAAAATAAGAACTTATAACTTCCAACAAAAAAGAGTTACCGATCATAGAATTAAAAAATCTTGGCAGAGGCTTGATGAAATTCTTGATGGTGATTTAGATATAATAGTTAAAGAGTTCTTAAAAACTAATAGTTAGCCAAAAATTTTTTCTTTTAATTTTTTAAATATTTCTTCATAAAGATCTCTGTTTTCATCTAAATATTTTTTGACACTTTCAAGTGAAGAACCTAATTTTTTGTCTTCAAAAACTAAGGAATTACCTGATTTTCTAATTATTTCATATTTAAGACCTAAATTAACTAAATTACCTACATCATCAATGCCTTTGTTATAGAAAATTTCAAACTCAGCTGTTCTAAAAGGAGGAGCAACTTTGTTTTTTACTATTTTTGCTTTTATTCTATTACCAATAATTTCTCCCCCTTTTTTAATTTGGGCAACTTTTTTAAGTTCTATTCTAACTGAAGCATAAAATTTTAAAGCTTTACCACCAGGAGTAGTTTCAAGTCCACCAACTGGCACAAAACCAAAACCACCTATTTTTGCTCTTGTCTGATTAAGAAAAATTACAATTGTCTTTGTCTTAGAAATCACTCCTGTAAGCTTTCTTAAGGCCTGAGACATTATTCTTGCTTGAAGGCCTATTTGATGTTCTCCAATTTCTCCTTCAAGTTCTGCTTTAGGAACTAAAGCAGCAACAGAATCAATTACGATAACATCAAAAATTTCTGACTTAACTAGTTTTTCAACAATATTAAGAGCATCTTCGGCGCTATCTGGTTGAGAAATAACTAAATTCTCTAAATTAACTCCTATTCTTTTTGCATATTCTGGGTCAAGAGCATGCTCAACATCAATAAAAGCTGCCTTACCTGATTTTCTTTGGGCCTCAGCGACAATTTCAAGAGCTAAAGTAGTTTTACCTGAACTTTCAGGACCAAAAATTTCAATTATTCTTCCTCGAGGAATACCACCAACACCTAAAGCTAAATCAAGAGCAGGACAACCAGAAGAAATTACCTCAACTTCTTTTACGGGTGATTCAGAAAGAATCATAATAGACCCCTCACCAAATTGGTCTTTTATCTCTTTGATTAAATTTTCAATCTCCTTGTCTTCTTTTTTCTTCATGTTTTTAACAGTTAAAAGAAGAATAATTTCTTTTAACTGTTAATCTAGACTTTGATAAATTATTACTTTTTCTAACTCTTTAACTCTATTTAATTTATTTACTACTTTAATTTTAAATCTATTTACTCCTTTATCAAGGTAAAGCTCTTTTTTAACTTTACCTTCTTTGTTTGGATAAATTTTAACATCGTTAATATAAACTATTGAGTCAGGTGGTTGGACAGTGAATTCTAAAACATAGTATGGATCAGTTACTAAAAGTTCTCCTTCTACAAGATTTACCTTTGGTGGTTCAATGTATTTTTTAAATGACCAGCCAAAATAAATTAGAAAAAATAAAAGAATTATTAAAAGAAAAATATCAAGATTTAAAATTCTATTTATTTCGTACCTGTTTTTAGGAAGTTCGTCTTGGAAACTATTAAGATAAAGTTGAAAAAGATCTTTTTCAGCTTTAAGCAGTTCATTTGCTTTAGTTAAAATTTTTTTAGCTAAAATTAAATTTATACTCTTACCGCTCTCTAACATCTCAACTAGAGTTACCTTAACATTTAACTTTTGAGCTAACTCTTCTTTTGTAAGACCTGCATCTTCTCGTAATTTTTTAAAATATTCATTAAACTTTTCCATTAAATTATTATAAATTATTTAAATCTTCTGGTTTTATAAGAACTTTTCTTGGTTTTGATCCTTCTTGTGGGCCAACAATTCCATTTTGTTCTAAAAGATCTAAAAGTCGAGCTGCTCTGGCATAACCTATTTTAAGCTTCCTTTGCAAAAATGAAGTAGATGCTTTTTGACTTTCAACTACAAGCCTTAAAGCTTCATCATAAAGTTCGTCTTCGGTTTCAGTCTGCTCAATTTTTGGTTCAGCTTCTTTTATTTCTATTTTTTCAATATCCTCTGATGTTTGTTTTTGCCAAAACTTAACTATTCTTTTAATCTCAGAATCACTTATATAAGGAGATTGGATTCTTTTTGCTTTTGTCCAATCTGGCATCAAAGCAAGCATATCACCAGAGCCAAGAAGTTTTTCAGCGCCTGAATAATCTAAAATAATTCTCGAATCAACTGACGAAGAAACTTGAAAAGCAATTCTAGCTGAAATATTTGCTTTGATAAGACCAGTAATAACTTCAACTGATGGTCTTTGGGTCGCTAAAACAAGATGAATTCCTGTTGCTCTTGCCATTTGGGTTAGTCTTACAATATAACTTTCTATTTCTTTCCCAGCAACGGTCATAAGATCTGCTAATTCATCAATTATCATGACAATATAACTCATAAAACTTAAATCTTTCTTTTCTTTCTTTAGTCTTAAAATTTTTGAATTATAACTATTGATATCTCTTACTTTAAAATCCAAAAATATTTGGTATCTTCTTTCCATCTCTTCAATTAACCATTTAAAAGCTCCAATTGTTTTTTTAGCTTCTAAAATGGGCTCAGCAATAAGATGAGGGATACCAGAGTAATTTGAAAGTTCTACTCTTTTTGGGTCAATTAAAATTAATCTTAAAATGTCTGGAGTGTTTCTCATTAAAAATGTTGAAATCATTGTATGAATAAAAACTGACTTACCAGAACCAGTAGCGCCGCAAATTAAAAGATGAGGAAGTCTTTCTAAATTAGCTGCTTGAACTTGACCCCTTAAATCTAAACCTAAATAAAAAGTAAGAGGATGAGATTTTTTGTAGTTTTGATTTTCTAAAATCCAACCAAGGTTCACTGGTACTCTTTCTTTGTTTGGAACTTCAATCCCAACGAGTGATTCTCCTGGTATTGGTGCTTCTATCCTTATAGGATGAGAGGCTAAAGAAAGAGCTAAATTATCTGCTAAAGTTTTGATTTTGGTAATTTTTGTTCCTTGAGCTGGTTTGACAGTATATTGAGTGACTGTTGGTCCAACCCAGATAGGTCCAAGTTCGACATTAATTCCGAAATTCTCAAGTGTCTGTTTTATCAAAAGAGCATTTGCTTTTATATTTTCTTCTTTTACAGTATTAAAGTTTCTTGCTAAAAACTCTAAAGGAGGAAGACGCCATTTTCTTGTTTTAATTTCTTGAAAAATTTCATCTTTAAACTCTTTTGTTTTTTGAAAAACTTCTTGATGATTTACTTGAATAACTTCTTTAGGTTTTATTTTCTCTTGTTTAATTTTAATAGGTTGAATTTTTTGTAAGTTTAATTTTTCTTTTGAAAAAACATAAATTAAGGGAAAAAGAAGAAATAAAAACCAAAGAAAAAATCTTAAATCACCTAAAAAACTAAAAAATTTGTTTAAAAATTTACTAAGCAGACCTGAATTTTTAAAAAATCCAAAAATGCCAAAAACCGGAATAACTAAATAACCTGGATGAATTTTTACTAAACCTAGAAAATAAAAACCAAAAAATGCAAGTAAAAAATAGACCAAAAATCTTAAAAAACCGAATGTTGCTTTTAGAAAATAAAAAACTAATTTTCCCAATAAACCAAAAAAACTAATCTCAGCCAAGAGAAAGAAAATTAAAAGTAAAAAAGAAAAACTCCCAATCAATATCTTGGGATTTAAAGAAATTTTCATTTATAATTTTACCATGAATGTTAATTAACAGTAAAATAAATCAAAATTATAAAATTGAGAAAATTTATCAAGCTGGAATAGTTTTGACTGGTTTTGAAGTAAAAAGTATAAAAAAAGGTGGTGGAGATATTGTTGGAAGTTATGGAACTGTACATAAAAACGAAGTTTGGCTTTTAAATTTTAAAATACCACCTTATCAACCAAAAAATGTCCCTTTAAATTGGAGTAGTGATAGACCTAAAAAATTACTTTTACGTAAAAAAGAAATTTCAGAAATTGTTGGTTATCTTCAACAAAAAAAATATCTTTTAGTGCCTTATAAAGTCTATCTTGAAAATAACTTAGTAAAAGTAGATTTAGCTCTCTGTCAACCATTAAAAAAATATGAAAAAAGAGAAAAAATTAAAAAAAGAGAGTTTGAAAGACAAAAACAAAGAGCCTTAAAAGGAAAACTTTACTAGTTATGGAAAAAATTCCTAAAGAAAATTTAGAAAAATTTAAAAATCAAATAAAAAGCAATGTCAAAGTGCGTGAATTAGAATTCATAGAATATATACCCTCGCCCCACCAAGAAAAAGCAATTGCTGTTGAATTTAATTTTAAACTACCAACTGATCCATCAATAGCTTACGAAATTTTAGAAGTTCTTGAGAAAACAATAAAATATTATCTTAAAAATCTTCATGAAGATTTTCAAATTCCCAAACACTATCTTGAAAAGGTCTATTATGAAAAAGAAGTTTTTAATAACTGGTATAGTATTGTTGTCAGACTCCCAATCGATAAAAAAGCAATTGGCCAAAAATTAGGAAAATTTATAAAAGAAAAATTCGAAGAAATAATTCTAAAAATAACACGGGGCTCATTAGAAAAAAGAAAAATAGATGAAATTTTAGAAAAAATTCAAAAGGATTTAAAATAATTTAAAGGAGGGGTGGCAGAATGGTAATGCGCTGGCCTCGAAAGCCAGTGGCCTATTGTGGCCTTGTGGGTTCGAATCCCACCCCCTCCGCAGACTATTGTTGATTTAAAAATAATTCAGAAAATTCTCAGTAATTTTCTTTTGCCTAAAAAATTTTTAAACTCTTAAAATTAAGTCTGTTTGTTATAATTAAGTTGAAAACTAAAATATTAGTAGTGTAAAAGATTAGCTAAATTATATGAGTCTTGAATACTTTATTTTAGGGATTAGTTTTATTTTTGGAGTTTTTATAAGAATTAAAAGTTTAGTTAGTCTTTTGGTAATTTTTTTAATTTCTTACTTATTCACAATAAAAAAAATAAAAATTAAGCTAATACCTTTAATGTTAGGATTTGCTCTGATTGGTTTTTTGATTGCTGGAGGACAAAGTAAAGAGATAAATTTCCCAGAAGTTTTTAAGATCAAATCTGGAGCAAATTTTACAGAGAAATCAAAATATTTTTATAGTGATGAGATTGTGATTTTTGTTCCTAAAAATTCAACTCTTGAATATGGAGATAAAATTTTAATTGAGGAAGCTTTTAGAAATGAAAATGAATTTTACTCTAAAAGGGCAAAATATATAACTTTCATAAATGAACCTAAAATTGTTGGTAAAAATAAAGACATTTTATATTTCATTTTCAAAATTAAAGAAGGTCTTAAAGGCTATCTTGAGAAAAATCTTTCTTTTTATCCTTCGCAAATTTTTAAAGGAATAATCTTGGGTGAGAACCCTCAAGATGAGGTAAAAGAAATTTTTAAAAATTCTGGTCTATTACATTTACTAGTAGTCTCTGGTCAGAATTTAACTATCTTAACTTTAATACTTTGGAAATTTTTAAAAAATTTTTTTCATCGAAAAATAATCCTTTTGTTTTTGATAGTTTTTATTCTTTTTTTAAGTATTCTTATAGATGAAATAGCAACTTGGAGAGCTGGAATAATGGCAATTCTGGTAATAATTTTTCAAATTTTAGGAAGACCAGTTTTAGTTAGAAATTTACTTTTAAGTGTCATTTTAATTTTTTTAATAATAGAGCCGAAAATAATTCATAACTTAAGCTTTCAACTTTCTCTTTTGGCAGTTATTGGTCTTTTTTATTTTTCCCCTACCTTAGAAAATTTTTTTTCAAAATTTAATTTACCGAAAATAATCTCAGAGATAATAGGAGTCCAGTTATTTTTATTTCCATTTTTAATTTACAATTTCAAAATTTTTTCTTTTTCTGGTTTTTTATCTAATTTGTTAATTCTTCCAATTTTCCCTTTAATATTTATGCTGAGTATTCTCTCTTTATTTTTAATTTGGTTAGAACCAGTTAAAATTTTAATTGAATTTATTTATCAGATTATTTTTCAATTTGCCAAAATTTTCTCATTAATGCCCTTAAATTTGAAGTTTAACTTACCGCTATTTTTTGTAATAATTATTTATGGATATTTTGCTTATTTAATTTTAAGAAATAAAAATCTTCCTGATTTTAGATGGGAATTTTAAAAAAAATATTAATAGCTAGTATTGTAGTTTTCATAGTCACTAGTTATATAGTTTTGGAATTTATTTTGCTTGAACCAAAAACAGTCTTCTTTAATGTTGGACAAGGAAGTTCTGTAGGAATATTTAGTAAAAAAGTTACTATCCTTTATGATGTTGGTAATTCAAGATCAATTATAAACAAAATTGCTAAAAACTTACCTTTCTGGAAAAAGACAATTGACTTTTTAATAATCTCTCACAAAGACAAAGATCATTATGGAGCAATCTACGATGTTTTACAAAACTATAAAGTAAGATTTTTAGTTGTTGGTGAATGGAACCCTGATGGCGCTTTTGAAAATTCTCTTACAAAATTTTTAAAAGACACTAAAGTTTTGATTGTAAAAAAAGGAACAACAATTAAAACACCAAATGAATTTTTCACATTTTTAACAGATGCTCGCGGTAAAAAAGAAGATAATGAAAAAAGTCTTGTTGTTAAGTTTAGTCAAAAGGAAACTTTTTGGGGTTTTCCAATTTTGAGGAAGTTTCTTTTAATGGGAGATTTTCCAATAAAACTTGAAAAAGAAATAGAAAACTTTGATCTTAGCTCGGATATTTTGCTGGTTGCCCATCATGGATCAAAATACAATACCTCTTTAAGTTTTATTGAAAAAGTAAAACCACAAATAGCTGTAATTCAAGTTGGACCTAATAATTATGGTCATCCCCATAAAGAGGTTATAGAAATTCTTCAAAAAGGTAATGTAAAAATTTTAAGAACTGATAGAGATGGAACAATAATAATTTCTGGCAAGGGATTTAAAAAGTTATAAAATGCTGAAGAAAAAATATATTCTTCCAAAAACAAAAAAAACACAAAATTTTTTAAAGTCAGAAAATACAAAATTTTTTCTAATTAAATATAAAGAAAATAATTTTGACTTTTGCCGATTTGCTGTAGTTGTGCCAAAAAAACTTGTAAAAAAAGCTGTAGAAAGAAATAAAATCAAAAGACAAGTAAAAGCTATCCTTAAAGATTATGTTAAAATTGGTAATTATGATTTTTTAATATTTTTGAAAAATAAAAGTAATTTTGCTGGTTTTAAAGAAGACTTAGAAGAATTTTTTAAAAAATTCGAACATGGAAAAAATTTTTGAAAACGTCCTAATTTATTTTTACCAGCAGTCTGGTAATATTGTCTTAGCTACTTTTCTTGTTACAGTCATAATAAAAATTCTTCTTTCTCCTTTTGACTATCTTAATTTTGTAACTCAAAAAAAGTTAGAAAAAATCAATCCAATCATTAAACAACTCCAACAAAAATACAAAGAGGATTATAAAAAACTTTCTGAGGAGACTGTAAAAATATATAGACAAGAAAAAATTAATCCAATTTTCAATTTTTTAAACTTCATAATTCAAATGATAATTCTTATTGGAATTTTTAGTGCTATTAAAAATATAGTAAATAATCCTCAAATAAATTTTAACTTTTTCATAGATCTTAAAAAGCCATCAATCCCCCTAGCCCTGATTGTTACCCTCATTCAGGCTCTTCAACTTTTACCAAAAAAAGAAACTCCAAAATGGATTTATTTATTTTTAGGATTTATCGCTGTTGTTCTTGTTAGCCTTCCTTCAATTTTAGTTCTTTATTGGCTTTTCAGTATGCTTATTTATTTTATTGAGACTTTAATATTTAAAAAAATAAAGCCTATTGATTAATTTTTGTTCTATAAAGTTTCCAACTAGTTTTATCTATAAAATAAAACCAACCCTGATAGACTTGAGGGTAAATTATGTCGTAACTTTCGTCAAGTTTGTAAATTTTATAATTTCTCTCTTTAAGATTATAGACAAAAATTTCATTACTTAAAGATTTTTTTTCAAATGAATACCATTCATCAGGACTAACTTCAGAAGAGGCACAAACAAATGTAGTGTAGTTTGTACATTTTTCTAATATACTTACTTCTGGAAGATAACTAATGGGTTTTCCACTTCTATCTATAACTTTTGTGTTTGGACCTTCATAATAAGTACTTAGAAGAATTTGAGAGCTTGTAGCAAGAGCAAAAACCCCAGTTGACTCATCACTAATTACCCTCATTCTTCCGTCTTTTAAGTTTAAAACCCATAGATAACTTGAAACATTTGCTGAAGGAAGCTCAAAAATTAGAACTTCATTATCTGAAAATGGTTTTATTAATATCTCTTCAAAAGCTACATCCTTTAATTTTCTTAAAGATCTACCTTTAAAATCAAAAATACCAATATAATTTACAGAATTTTTATAATGAGCGACAAAACTGTCTTTATAAAATGAAATTTCTTTTATCTCTTCTGGTAAGTTATAAACAGAATCATTCAAATAGTCCAGAACCACAAAATAATTTTTACCTTCATTGTAAACCTTAAAAACAAAAATATTGTCATTTGGTCCCCAATAAATTTGAGTTACCTTTTCATTCTTATAAATGGGAATTATTAAATCATTATTAAAATCATAGTACTTCAATGTTTTATCTTCAAGATCATAAAAATAGAGCTTATCTTTAAAAATTTTAAAATCTAAAACTGGGTTTTTCAAAAAAAGTTGAGTTAATTTTTCTTCCTTTTTTTCTTCTTTTTTCTCTTCTTTAACTTCTGGTTTTTCTTCTTTAACTTCTGGTTTTTCTATTTCTTCTGGTTTAGTGGGTGTTGTTATTATTTGTGGTGGTAGTGTTGGCCCAAGTTCAGGAGTTACTTTTTCTCTTATTTCTGGAACTTTTGTTTCTCTTAAAAAATGATAAAAAAGATATCCTATACCAATAACAACTACAATAAACAAAGCTACTATTGAAATTGTGATCCAATCTATTTTCTTCATTTATTATTTTACTTCAATATGAAGTGGATGACCAACTACATGTTCGTAACCAGCAAATTTTATTTTACCTCTGTCACTTCCAGATATACCCCATCCCATTGAGCTAGAGGCAATGAATTTTATTAAACTTTTAAATGGTTCTTCACATCCATTCTCAAATTCATTTATATCTATATTTGGGCGTTGACTAGGATAATGAGGGTTATGACGTTGGAAGAGATACTCTCCGTCTAATGGTCTATCTATTTCGAATGCCTGCCAACCGAGAAGTGTTAAACATTTTCCTAGGGGATCATTAGGATTAGCTTTATTAAATTCAAAAGCTATAACATCAATATTATTTTGAGCTGAAAGTCCTTGAACAAATTTTGCTAAGGATTGTATTTCGCAATCATCATTATCTACAGCGTCTTTATAGCTTATATCAATAGCTTTCCCATTGTAATGTTTATGATCAATATGCTTAGCTGATGGTGGCCAAGCTTCAGTAATTGTAAGTTTAACATTACAGCTATTAGCTAAATAATCTGTCCACTTAACAGCTTCTTTTATGCTCTGGGCAAGGGATAAGTCAATTAAAACTGCCTCTGGGTTATCATCTTCGCCTGTAAATAGTCTTAAAGGGCCACCAGAACAGTAGGATATTGTATCTATCGTTGTTGGATTATATTTACCTAAGTACCTTAAAAAATTCTTCTTTTTAAACTTAACCGCAGAAAATGCATTATTGTTTATCATATTTATTAAATCTTTTACATAAGTCATTGATGCTGACGAGGGGTTAAAATTAATATTGAATTTTATAAAAAACTCATCTATATTACCTTTGTTTTTTAAGTCATTCATAAAGTCATTAAAATTTTTAAAGTTTGTTGCATCATAAGTAAAAGCAAATTCAAGATCTTTTAACAAATCTTCTCCTTTATTTTTAATCAACCTATTAAGAGTATTATTAAATTCTTCCTTTTGTTGTTGTAAAATAGGCTGATTTAAATAGTCTAAAACACTATGAAGTCTTCTAATTCTCTCACTAACTTTGGTAGGATCCATACAATAGACATCATATCTATCTTTTAAAATAAAATAAAGATCTGAGCTGCTCATATTATAAAATCTTGAAGCTATATAACCCGTAACAGCTAATTTAGCGGCTTGTTCATCTTTTAGAGAAGTAATAGGAATAAAAGTTGTATCAATTTTAGCTCTCCAGTTAGTTGTAGTTTCACTCGCTAAAAATATAAAACCAACTAAATTACCTTCTAAGCTTGGAATTCCCGCATCATATGGAATAACATAAGAGGTAGTTAATTTTGAAATTTTCTTTAAAACAAGTTTTGGAGTTTTTATTCCAGGATCAATTTGGTTAATTATAAAGTCAATAGAAAGTAAAATTACAAGACCTACTAAAGTCATTACAAGTCTTCTTTGGGCTTTTTTGACAGCTGTTGGTTGAGCACCACCAAAACCAGAAAAGATATACATTGCGCCAGCAACAATAATTGAAATTATGGCTGCTACAATTCCAAGGCCAAATAAAAATTTATAAAGATTAGCTAACAAACTAAGATCAGCAGTTTGACCAGCTGGCGCACCTGGAAAACCAAATTGAGGTGTAAAAACTTCTTGAGCTAAAACTTCAATCATATTAGAAATTTTTTTCAAAACTTTCTAAGGGAAATTCTGGATTTATAACTTTTAATTTAACTCCAGAAAGATCGCCTGAAAAACTTAAATCAGAACTTAAAACTCGAGCGTCTTTTTCCCAAGAAACATTTAAAGACTTTGTATGAAAATAAAATGGAACAATTTTAAATTTGCCATTCTTTAGTTCAATTACTTTTGGTGGTTCAGTATCTTGGAAAATAAAAACTTTTGGTTT
This sequence comes from Patescibacteria group bacterium, assembly GCA_030549895.1. Taxonomy (GTDB): domain Bacteria; phylum Patescibacteriota; class Minisyncoccia; order UBA6257; family HR35; genus JAUQQM01. The sequence continues at coordinate 34,469 of JAUQQM010000001.1, forward strand.
TGCCAAGTTAAAGCTCCAACTTTTCTCATAGAATCCATAAGAGGTAGGAATTTTAGCCACAATCTTGAAACTTTCAAAATTAAACGGTAGCATTATTTTTATCTTACTTCTTTGACTATAAGAAGGGAAAACATAGTCTAAAAATTTTGGTTCAAGAGAAACATATATTTGAGAATTTTTTGGTGTAAGTATTTGGCCACCATCAAATATTTCCCAATCAAAATTAAGATTAAGAGTTGAATAGTTAGCTGGAAGAATTTTATATGAAGAAAACCATTTTGGTTTTATCTCATCAACTGACCAAGAAAGATGAAGCCAACTCTGCGCAAAAACTAAAGTTGGGAGAAAAATAATTGCAACCAAGAATTTCTTCATAATTTAATTTTAAACCAAAATTTTTAAAATTACAAATTATTATTTCTTGTTTATTAAACTCAAAACTTTAGAAGCTGCTTGCGCTCCTTTTGTCTGAGGTAGAATCATAGAAATTCTCCCAAGAAGACTCATTAATTTTTCTATTACACCAAACTCAAATAACATAACAACTATTAAAGATAAAGTTCTAAATGGTAGAAAGTCACCAAAAAATGAAAAAATAAAGCCTAGGTTTTCTGGTACAACTCCACCAAAAAAGTGAATAAAAACGCTCCTATATTTTTTAAGACCCTTAAATGCTCTTTTTATCATTGAATATTCTTGAAAAGATTCGTTTTTTTCTTCATCAAAAAAGGTACTTAAAAGAAGAAAAAAAGAAATAGTAATGTCGCAAAGTTTAGTAATGATTCCACCTACAAAACCGACAATAAAACCAATAAATACTATAGAAAGTCCAGACTTTATAATGAGAAGAACTAGATCTAATAAATCAACGAATACAGCAATAATAAAAGCAAGGAAAATTAAAATATATTTAATCAATTTTATTGTGTTCATCTTCTTTTTGAAGTTTTTTTCTTATTTCCTCTTCTCTTTTAAGAGCAAAAAGTTGTTCAGGAGAAGTTGTAATAATTTTGTCCTCAGTAAATGAAGCAACTATTTTTATTGGAACATGCTTTAAGCCAGCAAAAAATATTCCTTCACCTATTCGAGCATTAACAAGAATATCTTTTTCAGCATCAGTTAATTTGAAAACTTCTTGAAGAAGAGGGGCGGCTACAGGAGATTGTTTTAAAAGAAGGGCTAAAGCTGAATTTGTGATAATCGGTCTTCCGAAAGGAGAATTTAAAAAATCTTCAACATCTTGAGTAATAGTTGTAACTCCTAAATACCATTTTCTTCCTCTTTTTACAACATCTAAAAGAAAACTACCTCCTTGTTCATTTTTAATAAGCCACCATGCCTCATCTATCACCAGAATTCTTTTCCTCAACTCTTTTCTTATGCTATTTACCACATAATTAATTATTATGTACATCGCAATAGGTCTTAAATTTTCTTGAAGATCTCTTATGCCAAAAACTATAAAGTTAGAATCAAGTTTTATATTTGTTGGTTGGTTAATAAATCCTGAAAAATTACCTCGAGTATAAGGATAAAGTTTGTCAGCAATTTTCTCACCGCCTTCTATTGATCTTAAAACAATTTCAAAATCATTAAGAGTTGGATAAACTCTTATATCCTCGTATTTTGTTTGGGGAGTAATATTAAATGAAGCATAAGTTGCTGTTATTGCTTGATCTAAAATCGTAAGTTCTTCTGGGCTAATTTCTTCTAAGATTAATTTAAAAAGACCTAAAAGATAAGCTGCTTTTTCTTTTAAAACATCTAAGAATGTTTCATCCTCTCTTGGTGGTGGTAAATCAAAGGGGTTAATATGATATTGAGATCCTAAAGAAATTGGAATAAATGTTCCACCAAGATGATCGCAAAGTCTTTTATATTCATTTTCAGGATCAACAACAATAACATCAGTCCCTATCATTAAAGATCTTATTATTTCTAATTTAACAGCATAAGATTTACCCGAACCAGATCTAGCAAAAATTGTCATATGAGCATTCTCCAAAGAGAATCTATCAAAAATTACAAATCCATTTGTAAATTGATTTATCCCATAAAAAATTCCTTTGTCACTCGTAAGATCTGAAGTAATAAAAGGAATGAAAGTAGAAAGAGGTGAAGTATTTAACTGAACAGTGAAATTAATTTTGTCTTTATTAAGAGGAAGATTTGTCTCAAATCCTTGGAGATGTTGAAAAATTATTTTCTTTGGTAAAATTAAACTTCCTTCCAAGATTTTAAGAAGTTCATTTTCTACTTGAATTAAGCTATCAAGGTTTTTATTTAAAATTGTTATATAAACTCCAACTTCAAACATTTTTTCTTGGCCCTGAGTAAGAAGATCTCTCAATTCTTCAATATCTTGATGAGCTGTCTCTAGTTCTGGAGATCTTACCATGCCTTTTTCTTCTCTTTCAATAATCTCTGCCTCTATTCTTGCAATCTTTTTCTGAAGAACTTTCAAAAATTCGCTAGTTTCAATAGGTTTTACATAAATAGAAAGATTAAGAGGAGAATGAATATTTATAATTCGAGCTAGCCAACCAGCAAAAAGATATCTTGAATAAGAAGAAATAATTATTGTCTTTAAATAAAAATCGCCTATCTGAATATATGTTGGTTCTTGCCTAAAATATTGAGGAGCTAAAATATCTTTAATATCAGAAAGACTAATCACTTGGCCAGTTTCGAGTTCAATTTTTTTTGGCTCTTTTTTCTTTAAAAATGGTAAATTAAAATCAAATGGTAAGTTAATCATGTTTTACCTTCAATAAGTTTCATTAAATTTTTAATTGAATCTATTTTATTGACATAGAACTCATTTGGATTGTAACAATTGTAAATAAAATTTAAAAGTTCATCACCCTCTAAAATTGTCGGATTACCTCCCATTGAAGATAAAAACCTCAAAACTAAATCTGCTCTTTGAAAAAGGGTATCGAGAACTTCTTTTTCGCTTCTTAACTTTTCTTTCTGAACAGAAACTACTGCAAAAAACATCCTTTTCATTACAAGAGACTCCCCTGCTAAACTTTCTATAAAACTTATATAATCCTCCAACTGTAACTCTAAGAGAGTATTTTTTTGTTTACCCTTAAAAGATAAAAGATAATTTATATAACTATCTAACTTAGCGTACCTTGTCATTACTAAAAATTGAAGAGGAAAATCTAAACTATTAAGAAAACTTTTAAACTGATCAATAATAACTGCTTTTGATTCTTCATCCATTAGAAAAAACTGAATTCCTTCGATAGAAATTATCAAGCAGTAAGTATCATCATCTAAAACAAAAAAACTGTTTTCTACTTTTTTTATTTTTACTAAATCTCTGGTGTTCATTTTCTTGGTAAAAATCTATAAGGATTAGTTGAAGGTATTTCCTTTTTTTGCTCAAATTTAGGTAATTCTTTCTTTTTTGGCTCCTTTTTTTCTTCCTTAAATTTTATTTCAGGAATTCTTATTTCTTTTTTAACTGTTTTTCTCACTGGTTGCCAGGTACCAGATCTCATAAATAAAATATTACTTAAAACTTCTGGAAATATTTTATAAAATGGTTGATTATTTATTCTCACAAAGATAACAGCAGTAATTATGCCAAAAGTAAGAAAGCTAAAAACTAAAAAGAAAAAAAAATTAAAAAGCTGATAGTAGGCTATCGAAAGAAAAATGCCTATAGCATAAATAAAAAGTTGCTTAAAAGTAAAAAGTCCTAAAATCTTTCCTTCTTCTTTTAAAAATTGAGGTACTTTTTCTTGCTCCATAATTTAAATATTTGCAAGATTCTTTTTATCCTCCTCTTTTTTTTCTTCAACAATTTCAATCTTTTGTGGCTCCTTTTTAACTTCTTCCTTAATCTTATCCCAGTCTATTTCTTTTGGAAAGGAAAATTCAACTTCATATTCTTTTTTAGGAGGAGTTTCTTCTTTTAGATTTATTACAGGTTCAATTTTTTCTTCATGTTTTTCTTGAACTACTTCTTTTAATTTTTCTGTTAATTCTTCTAGTCCCTCAGAAATTTCTTCTTCTAAAAGTTTATCTTTATTTTCCCAAAGTTCCAAAACTTCATTATAAATAGGACCGAGAACTTCTTCCCAATATCTTTTAGAAAGAATTCTTGGAAGCTCTCCAGTTATAAAAAGATAGTTTTTAAAAAGATCTGTAAGCTCATCTATATTTGAGGGTTGTTTTAGTCCTGAAATTATAAGATCTGAAATATTTAAAAATTCAATCATTCTTTCTTCATCCTTTTCAAAAAACTCTTGAGCTAATTTAATAGCTTTACTTTCAATAATCCCATTATTGATAAGTTCTTTAATTTTAAGCTCACTTTTCTTAGCCTCACTTAATATTCTTAAAGCTTTTTTTAGTTCTTCGTATGTTACCATAAATTAATTATAACAGTTTAATTATTTAAACCATCCCAAGTTTTTGTAGGAGGCGATAAAAGTAAGAGGGGCGAATTTTATCTAATTCGTAATTATCCGCTAGATCCTTCTTGAATTGATCAAAAGTACCTATGCTTTGTAGTTTATTTTTAATATCAGAAAGACTTCCTTCAATTATATTTTGTACATCCGAAGGAGTAATTCCATAACTAAGCATATTTCTAAGTAAAAATCCTTTAACTACATTTTCTATAGCTCTATCGTCCATTAATTTCTTAATTTCTGAAGTAGAAAGATCACTTGCTGTCTGAAGGAAAACACTAATTGCCTCATAAATGTTTCCAGTAAATCCTTGTCTTACAAGATTTGAAATAATTTCATCTGTAGATCTTGTTAAAATATCTGGGTTCTCAATGATCATTCTTCGAAGCTTATTTTCAATTTCTTTTAATACATCTGATTTTGTAAGATCCTCGCTACCGCCGCCTACTTTGAAAAATACCCCCTCTGGTTTTCCTCTTAACCCCAATTCTACTTTACCTGTGTAACTTTCTACTATGTTTACAAAATCTTTATATAAATCTTTATATTTTGGATCTAGAGTGCTAGCGATACTTTTTCGTAACGCCTCATTTTTTTCTAGTAATTCTTTCCAGTACATTAAACCATCAAATTCTCCTTTTCCTGTCTCTTTTTTGATTAATTCCATAATATTTTTAAGAGCATCTTCTTTCTCTTTTTTAGTTTTAGCCTCTGTATATAGACGATGAGTAGCTTCTCTTTTAGATTGTCGATTTTTTCTAATTCTTTCATAGTTATCAATAATGGGTCTTGTTAATCCAGTAAAAGCTTTTGTAAGAAAATTTTCTTTACCAAGTTTAGCTTCTAACTTTTTCTGCATATTTTCTACTTTCCCTCCCAAAAGTCTTCCTGAAAGATATCCACCTAAACCCCCAATTAATCTTTGCTTAAGTAATTTATCAACAAAAAAATCAGAAACTTTTTTTCCTACCGCGACTGCACCTGAAGAAACGTTATTTGCAAAAAGAAAAGTTAAAAAGAACATCACTACAATAAATAAATTTTGAAGAGCAAAAAAAGGAGAAGTAATCTCTATTCTAACATCACTAAAACCACAAACATTAGTTTCTCCTAAACATCCAAGAGTTTCGGCTGTAAGAAGGGTAAGATAAACAAAAAATAAAACTAACGGTGGATAAATTGCCCATCTTATAAGCTCATTAAGCCATTTCTTAAAGTAACTTTGAGTAAAACTAAGGACAAGTAAAGAAAAAGCAAGCGGAGAAAGAATAATCAAAAATATAAACATTCCCACTCTCAATAAAAGTATAAGAGAAAGGGCAACTAAAATTGTTAAAAGTGCACTACCAAAAACAAAAAGAAGAATTAGATTCAAAACTCCATTCATCATAATAGAAAGAGCGCTTTCCTTTTCTATATTTTGTTGATATCTCCAAAAGTAATCATGAAGATTTTTTATAACTTGGGCAACTTTTTCATCTCCACCATAAATCTTTTGATACGATTCGCTAAGAACCGCAATAGTACCCTGAACAGTAGCATTTTCAATATTAGAAAAGGCTATTTTCGAAAAAGTATCTAAAGCACCTGAAAATGAGATCGCATTAAGTCCGTTTTTGATTAAATAAATAAAATAATTAGAAAGGTCGTAAACAGCTCCTGTAAAAAGCATACTATAGTTTATTAAAAGAGCTACAACTATAAGCTTGAAAAAGCTTTTTTTAGCATCAAATTTTTCTATATCTAAAATAAAACCAAAAGCAATAAGTAAAAGAGAAAAAATAATCACTAAATTACTAACATCTCTCATTATTGTCCAAGGAATAGTTGCAGCTTGTTTTACATTTATTATCTCAGGATTTAAAGTAATATCTAAAACTAAGCCAAAAATTGTCAAGAAAAACCAAATAATAAACCTGAAAATATAAATAAAAACCATCAAAACACCCTTAATTGCAAAATAGGTGATATCTTCAATTATCGTAGCACTAGCTATTTTAGGTAAAATTAAAGAGAAAATAATGATACCTGGAATTAAAAAATATTTTTTGTTTAACAATTTATTCATAAATAATTAATATGGATCTTTACATCCTTGGGAAAGTGTACTACTTGCCTTAGATATATAGGCAAGAAGCCTATCATAAGCATAAGTAAGAAACTTATTTTTATATTCACTTTTGAATTTATTGTTATTGTCTAATTTAGTTTTAATATCAGACAAAATAGACTTTGAAGAATTTACAAAATCTATAACTTTATTCCATTTATCTTTGGCATTTTGATATTGCGAATCAGAACCGCATTGATTATTAACTGTATTTTCCAAATTTTGAATTTCATTACTCAATCTTCCAACTAGACCATCATCCCACCTTAAACTATCTTTTAAGTTTACATAGCTACTTTGATTTTCGCAACTTAAAGATGAAACAATATTACTGTTAGTATTTATTAAATCATTAACTATATCATTTAACTTGCTAATACTTGATGAAAGTTCATCTATACTTTTTTCGCTATCCATATTAATATTGTATATTTCTTCATAGGTTGTAGAAGCTTTATCAAATAGTTTAACTGTATATTCTGCTACCTCATCAATTCTTTGACTGTCTTTGTTGATATCAAAATAAATATTACTGCCATTAATTAAATTATTAGCATAACCACCTATTAAGCACATTTTAGCCATGTAAAACACATTATCAATCTGACTCAAATCAACGCTTAAAGTAAGATTAAACTTACTTTGAAGAGTTGAGTTTATGTTAGCAACTAAGGAATTAACATTTTGATAATCACCATAAGTATTTATAACTCCTTCGATTAATCTCTCAGAAAGAGAAGCTAAACTATCAGCAAGATTTTTTTTGGCCTCAGAAGCTGCTTGAGCGATATAAACTTGTGAAGCTTCGGTAAAAGCTGCACCCCGCAGATTCCTTTTAAGCCCTTCTTTGATATAGACTGAAAGTGCATTATTACTTAAAATAATAAACCACATAGAAAGAAGAGCTTTTAAATCTGAAAGAGATTGAATATTTTGAGCTTTTTGAAAGATATTCTCAATAGGAGCTTTAAATCCAAAAACCATTAATTCTTTGGTTAAACTTGCTGGATGAGAAATTTCTTTTTCGATACAAACACCTGTTGCTGGATCAACTCTTTTACAAACTTGAGCTGAAATGAAACCCTCAGAAGTAAGAAGATTCATTTCTTGGACTGCTCTTAATTGAATTCTTTCTTTTTGTTCTAAAAGTAAGTTATAGCGCCAGGCAGGATCCTGAAGAGCAAGTCTATTAATTCTTACTTCTAGATGCTTCCATGGATTATCGAATTGCTGAGCAAGCTCTCGGTTAAAGTCTTTTATATTATTGTAAATATCAGTAAGTCGACATCTGAAACTTCCTATAGATGGTGGTGGCTGAATTGTATAAAGATTCAAAAGAAATTTAAAATCATCTATTTGAGCACCACTACAGAGAAGTTTACCTAATCCATAAGGATTATATTCATAAATAAATTCTCCAAAAGCTTGATTAAAAGCAGACTGAGTAAGGGCTCTATAACTGTAAACAAAAAGAGGATCACCTTTAAAACCAGCATTTATCCAATTTAAAAGACTAAAACCGATTTCGTTTATTAAAGAAGCAAAATAAAAGGCTAAAGTTTTATTGACGCATTCAGTAAAAGCTTTTTCAATTTTCTCAGCAAAAATTTTTTCATCAAAATTTACAACTTCAACATATTGAGGTATTGAAGTTTTTGAAAAAAAGTCTGAAAGAGCATCACCTACAAAAGGAACTAATTTAAGAAGAGAAGCTGCCCCTTGCATAATAGCCCTTCCTACAGTCATTCTTGCTAAAGTTGAAAAGAAACCCTTAACTTTATATAAAGCTTTTCCCAGTTCTGATTTAAGATAATTAACGGCTGCATCAATTAAAGCTTGACCCACACCAACAGCCCCACAAATTCCAATTATCTTTGCTGAGTCAACAGCTATTCTCTCGCCCATATCTTTTACAATTTCTCCCCAGTCAATATCTGTTTTCTCATCATACATTCTTATAGGTTGAGCAAAAGTAATATTGACAAAAATGATATTGACTAGCAAAAATATTGAAATTATTTTTTTAAACTTTTTCATTGGCTAAAAATTTCTTTTATTAAATTTTCATTAATATTTTTTAAAAAATATAAACCAGCTATCAATTTAAAAGGATCATCAGTGCTATAGATATATTTTAGACCGTTTTTGACAATAATAATTCTTTGAAGAATATTAAGATGTTCTTCTTTTAATTCTTGAGGAACAGGTTGCTTTGCAAATCTTTCAAATAAAACTTCAAATTCTACTATCTCTTCTTGTACTTTTTGAGGATCTTCTTTTGTTTTTATATCTTCTAATTTTTTAACAAGACTTTCGAATGATAAAAAATAATTCTCTAAATTCTTTTCGCTAGTTGGTTCTATTTTAAGACTAGAGACTAACCTAAAGTATTCTTCCCTTAAATCTTCTATAACGTAATTAGCTAAATCATAGCCTATTTCCTTTGAAAATTCATTAATCTTTTCTGGTCTAAAATATTGAGGATTTATATTTACTTTGTTATTTTCTAAATCAAGATTTACAATTGAACTAAGAAAATAACTTTTTATTTTCTCATTTAATTTTTTTGTTAAATTCTCTTGAGTTATTCGCTTGTAGCTTTTTTCTGGTTCTTTAGGTTTTATAAAATTTTGGCTACTTTCAAAAGAAATTTCTATTTTTGTTTTAGGGAAAAATACATAATAACCAAATAGTATCAAAACAAGAGCAATAGTTAGATAAAAAATATTTTTTTTAATAAATCCCCAAGTTTTAAAAAATATTCTCATTAACAAATTATAACACTAGGAGCCCGTGGTCGGACTTGAACCGACAACCTACCGCTTACGAAGCGGTTGCTCTCCCCTTGAGCTACACGGGCTTTTCAAATTATAAACTAGTTAAAAGGTCTAGTCAAAAGATAATTTTATATTAGAATACAAAAATTAATAAAAGTCAATAGCAATTTCTATACTATACAACAAAAACAAAAAATAGTCAATTATTTTAGGCAATCTTATAGAAAAACAATTAAACCTTGTTAACCTAAATGTTCCTCAAGAAACATTAAATTTATCTCAGGAAGTGTTTCTCGAGAAACACTTATGAAAAACTTAATTAATTTTTGGATCTTTATGATCTCTAAATGATTCATTAATATAAAAAAATTTAGGTATTTTTTATAATGTTCCTCGAGAAACATTTTAAGGTATTTTCTAGAATGTTTCTCAAGAAACATTTATGGAAAATTTAATTAATTTCGTATATTTTAAGATATTTAGAAAGTATTTTAAAAAAACAGGATTATTTTTATAGTGTTCCTCGAGGAACATTTTTAGAGGAAATGTTCCTCGAGGAACATTTTTAAGAGGTAGTGTTTCTCGAGAAACACTTAGGTACTTGTAGTGATGTTTCTCGAGGAACATCGGAGTATAGGCCGAATGTTTCTTGGGAAACACTTAAATACGGTGTGGTGTTTCTCAAGAAACATTGACAAAGATGAATTTTTGTGGTATAATATGTTAATAACTTTTTGAGGTCTCTAATAAAACTCTTAAAGTATGAAAAATAATAATCAAATCTAAAAAGAGATTTTGATTTTTTATGTAAAAAAGATCATATTCTAGTTTTTTCTTTGTCCATTCTACTGATGGATATTTCCCTATATTTATTTGAGCCCAGCCGGTTAAGCCAGGTTTAACTAAATGTCTTAAGGAATAATACGGTATTTTTTCTTTAAGTTCAGAGACGATTTTTACTTGCTCTGGTCTTGGGCCAACTAATGTTAAATCTCCTTTTAAAATATTTATAGCTTGGGGGAGTTCATCAAGATGAAATTTTCTTAAAAATTTACCAAAAGGAAAGATAAGCCCCTCATCTTTTCCTATCCAAACATCCTTTTTTTCTTGATGTAATGTTCTAAATTTTATAATTTCTATCTCTTTTTCACTCTTACCAACTCTTTTTTGTTTGAAAAATATTGGCCCTGGGCTAGAAAGTTTAATTCCTAAAGCAATAAAAGGAAAAGTTAAAATAAAAATAATCATCAATATAAAGCCAAAAATTAAATCTATTAGTCTTTTGAAAAAGTTATAAATCAATCTATCTTTATTTGCTATATTCAAAATATCGATTTTTGAAAGATATTCTATTGGTAAAAACTCAAAAACATTCTCATAGAAATCTTTAATTGTTTTTACTTTTGTAATTTCTTCTTGATAGTTCTTTTCATCTATTATTTTTCTAACATCAAAATTTGGAGGGATAACAATAATTTTTGGTTCAGGAATTTCAGAAGCTTTTCCAAAAGACTTTATAAAAAAAACATTAAAACCAAGGTGCAAATTACGCTGAAGATCTTTTAAAAGTCTTTCAAAAATTTTCCTTTGCCCTAAAAGTAAAAGGTTTATCTTGGGTCTTTTAAAATAAAAGTAATTAGCAAATTTTCTTTTAAAGAAGGTATCAAAAATTAAAAAAAGGATCCAAAAAATTAAAAGATTTTTTTTTGGACTTATTTTACCCCCAAAAAGGTAAAAATAAATAAAAGAAAAAATAAAGGTTGTGATTATCGAGGTAAAGTTTTTTTTAAAAAATTCTTTTGCGCTTAGACTTTTATCTATTCTGTAAGATCTTATAAGGGTGCTAGTTAAGATGAAGAAAACAAAAATAGGTAAAAAATAATTAAAATGAATCTTAAACTGCTCTATATTGCCTTTAAACCTTAAAAATACAACTAAAAACAAAGAGAAAAAAAGTAAAAATATATCTCCTAAAATAAGAAAGAGTCTGTAAATTTTAAAATTCATTATTCAATAACAAAATTTAAAAGCTTGTCCTGAATAAAGATAACTTTTTTGATATGAGCGTTAGAAATAATTTTTGAAATTTTATGATTCTCTTTTACTTGAGCTAAAACTTCTTCTTGACTTTTACCTTTTGGAAGTGTCAATTTTAGTTTTAACTTCCCGTTAATTTGAATAAGATAGGTAACTTGATCTTCTTTAAGAAATTTTTTTTGAGGTTTTGGCCAAGCTATTCTATCTAAAAATGTCTTTTTACCTAAAATTTCCCAGCATTCTTGAGCAAGATGAGGAGCAAAAGGAAAGAGTAATTTTGCTAAGGTTTCAAGATATTTTTTATGAAATACTTGACCAAGAGAAAGTCTTCTTGTAAGTTCTCTTTGATATTCCATTAAAGCACTGATAGCAGTATTGAATTTAAATTTTTCAATGTCATTTGTGACTTTAAAAATTATTTTACTTTCAAGTTTTTCTAATTCTTCTGGTTTTGCCTTTGATTTGTTTTTTAACTTTGTATAATCTTTAAAAAGACTATAAACCCTTCCTAAAAATCTATAAATTCCATTAATACCTTCATAAGACCAGGCTTTAGTTGCTTCTAAAGGACCCATAAACATCTCGTAAACTCTTAAAGTATCAACACTATATTTTTTAACAACATCTTCAGGATTAACAATATTTCCTCTTGATTTTGACATTTTCTCATTATCAGGACCAAGAATAATACCTTGATTGATAAGCTTTTGAAATGGTTCTTTAGTTGGCACTAATTTAAGATCATATAAAACTTTATGCCAAAATCTTGCATAAAGAAGATGTAAGACAGCATGCTCGGCTCCACCAATGTAATAGTCAACTGGAAGCCAGAATTTTTGAAGTTTAAAATCAGCAAAAGTTCTTTTATTTTTAGGATCAATATATCTTAAATAATACCAACAAGAACCAGCCCATTGAGGCATAGTATTTGTTTCTCTTTTTGCTTTCGAGCCGCATTTAGGACATTTAACTTCAACCCAATTTTTTATTTTAGCTAAAGGAGACTCACCAGTGCCTGTTGGCTCATAATATTTAACTTTAGGAAGTTTTAAGGGTAAATCTTTTTCAGGAACAGGTACATTACCACAAAAAGAACATTTAATTATAGGTATAGGCTCACCCCAATATCTTTGTCTTGAAAAAATCCAATCCTTAAGTTTGTAAGTAACTTTGATCTGGGCTATACCTTTTTCTATTAAATAATTTGTTATTTTTTCTCTTGCCTCTTTAACAGACATATAAGTAAGAAATTCAGAATCAATCATTTTTCCTTCTTGCCCTTCATAAGGAATCTGGTCTGAAGAAATAACTTTAAAAATTGGTAAAGAAAACTTTTTGGCAAATTCATAATCTCTTTGGTCATGAGCCGGGACTCCCATAATAGCTCCACTTCCATAACTGGCGATCACATAATCACTAACCCATATTGGAATTTTTGTTTTTGTTAATGGATGAATAGCATAAGCACCTGTAAAGACGCCTGTTTTTTCTTTAGTTTCTTTAAGTTGGCCACTAAAATGGCTTTTAATGTACTTTTCTACAAAATAAAAATAATCGCTTTCTGTTATTTTTAAAACTAATGGATTTTCTGGAGAAACAACAATAAAAGTAACACCAAAAATTGTTTCTGGTCTTGTGGTAAAAACTCTTATACAGAAATTTCTGTTTTCTATAGGAAAATCTATTTCAAGACCTTCTTTTTTACCTATCCAGTTTCTTTGCATTTCTTTTATATTCTCTGGCCAGTCAAGTTCTTCTAAGTCTTCTAAAAGTCTATCAGCATACTTGGTTATTTTAAGATGCCATTGAAGTAGATTTCTTATTTCTGTTTCGCTCCCACAACGTTCACATTTTCCTTCTATTACCTCTTCATTGGCTAGGCCAGTTTTACAATTTGGACAGAAATTTATTGGAGCTTCTTTCTCATAAGCAAGACCCATTTTGAAGAATTGTAAAAACATCCATTGAGTCCATTTATAGTATTGAGGATCTGTTGTATTTATTTCTCTGGACCAATCATAAGAAAAACCTAAAGATTTTATTTGTTTTTTAAATCTTTCAATATTTTTAGGGACAAAAGTCATTGGGTTCTTTTTAACTTTAAGAGCGTAATTTTCTGCTGGAAGACCAAAAGCATCCCAACCCATAGGATGAAGAACATTAAAACCCTTCATTCTAAAATATCTTGTAATAATGTCTCCAGCAGTATAGTTTTCTACATGGCCAACATGAAGGCCAGTACCTGAAGGATAGGGAAACATAACTAAAACATAAACTTTTGGTTTTCTATAGTTATCTGCTCTCCAAAGAGAAGGTTTTTTAGCCCATCTATTTTGCCATTTTTTTTCTATTTTATGGAAGATAGACATACTTGTTAGTTTTTCTATTCTGTATTAAAATTATTATACAATGAATTTTAGGCATTATTGGGCAACTTTAGATTATATTCCTGAAGATAAATCAATTTTTTGGTATTTTTTATGGGGCATTCTTTTAGGTGGTAGTCTTGTTTATGCTATTTTTACTTTTAACTTTCTTTTTGCTGTTGTCATCATTATAGGTTTTATATTTGTTTTTCACCCAGATTTTAGAAAATTAAAATCGATAAAGGTTGAGTTAACAGACGAATACATTAAAATAGACGATAATGAATTTAAATTAAATGACTATTATACTTTTTCAATTCATAAAATAAATGAAAGAAACTTCTTAGAACTTTATCCAAAAAGTTTTTTCAAAAAAGAAATTCATCTTCCTTTACCAGAAGACCTTGTAGAACAAGTAAGAGAAGATCTTAAAAAGATAATGCCCGAATCAAAAGAAGAGCCAAGTCTTTTAACTTTTATTTTTAGAAATCTTTGGCGTTAAGCCCCCATAGCTCAAAGGAAGAGCGTAGCCCTGCGGAGGCTAAGATCCCTGTTCGAATCAGGGTGGGGGCACAAAAGATGGAAAAAGTCTATAACCATAAAAAAGTAGAAAAAGAAGTCTTAAAAATTTGGAGGAAAGAAAATTTAGGAAATCCAGAAAAAGAAAAAGGAAAAACTTTTTGTATTATCATGCCTCCTCCAAATGCTAATGGTAGACTCCATATGGGTCATGCTTTAATGCTCTCAATTCAAGACACAATTGTAAGATATCAAAGAATGAAGGGTAAAAAAGTTCTTTGGTTACCTGGTTTTGATCATGCTGGCTTTGAAACATTAGTTGTTTTTGAAAAAGAGTTAGAAAAAAAGGGATTAAGTAGATTTGAAATACCTAAAGAGAAGCTGTATAAGGAAATACTAAAATTTGCAAATCAGAAAAAGAAAGAAATAAGAAATCAGATGAAAGAATTAGGTATAAGTTGTGCTTGGAAATATGAAAAATATACTTTAGATAAAGACGTTGTAAAACTTGTACTTGAGACCTTTGAAAGACTAAAAAATGATGGATTAATTGAAAAAAGTGAAAGACTTGTAAATTGGTGTCCTAAGCATAAAACTGCTTTTTCTGATTTGGAGGTAATTTTTAAAGAAAAAAATTCATTTCTTTACTACATTAAGTATGGACCTTTTGAAGTAGCCACAGTAAGACCAGAAACAATTTTAGGAGATGTTGCTTTTGCTGTAAATCCTCAAGATGAAAGATATAAAAGTTACCTAAATAAAAAAGTAGAATTTGAACATCCTCTTACAGGAGAAAAAGTATCTTTTCCTGTAGTTTTTGACAAGAGAATTGATCCTAATTTTGGAACAGGAATTATAAAAGTAACTCCTGGTCATGATTTTTTTGACTTTGAACTTGCCAAAAAATTTAACCTTCCAATTATCCACATTTTTGATGAAAATGGAAAAATAAATCTCAAAGGATCAAAATATTATGGAATGAATATTAAGGAAGCAAGAGAAGTAATAGTTAAAGATTTAGAGTTAAAAGGTCTTTTAATTAAAAAAGAGTCTTATCTTCATTCAGTGCCTGTATGCTATAAATGCGAAAGTGAAATAGAACCAAGACCAATGGAGCAATGGTTCTTACTTTTAAACAAAAAGTTTAGACTACCTAAAAAGTTAAAGGAATTGATTAAAAAAGATCATGCTTCTTTAAAAGAAATTGCTCTTGCTGGAGTAAAACTTATAAAATTTGAACCACCGCGATTTAAAAAAATATTAATCAATTGGCTAAAACAAATAAAAGATTGGAATATTTCAAGACAAGTCGTTTGGGGCATTAAAATTCCTAACTCTGAAGATGTTTTCGATACTTGGTTTTCTTCTTCTCAATGGCCAGTAGTTACTCTTAAGTCTTTTGGAAATAATGTTTTTAAAAAATATTACCCAACAGATGTGATGGAAACTGGTTATGATATCTTACAATTTTGGGTCTCAAGAATGATTTTTATGGGCCTTTATCTTACAGGAGATATACCTTTTAAAAAAGTTATCCTGCATGGAATTGTTAGAGACGAAAGAGGACAGAAAATGTCAAAATCAAAAGGAAATGTCATTGATCCAATAGATATTGTCCAAAAATATGGAGCTGATACGTTAAGACTTGGACTTTTAATGGGAAATGAAATGGGAAAAGATGTAATTGTCTCTGAAAATAAATTTATTGGAGCTCAAAGATTTTTAAACAAAATTTGGAATGCAACAAGATTTTTAATTTTAAAAAGAAAAGAAATAGAAAAATTAAACAGAAAATTAAAGGAGCCAAAGAAATTTTCTCAAGAAAGTAAAAAAATTTTAAAAGATTTTGAAAAATTTAAAAAAGAAATATTGACTCTTATGGAAAAAGATAAACTATCTTTAGCTTTAGAAAAACTTTATAAGTTCTTTTGGTTTACTTTTGCAGACCAGATAATTGAAAATACTAAGAAAAAAATAGCTCAAGGCGATTTTGAGGCTTATTTTGTTTGTGAAAGGCTTTTAAAAGAAGAGTTAAAACTTCTTCATCCATTTCTGCCATTTTTAACAGAATATTTATGGAAGAAAATTGGAAATAAAACTCTTCTTGCTCAACAGGGCCTATAGTTTAACTGGTAAAACGCTGCTTTCGCTAAGCAGAGATCGGGGTTCAAATCCCCGTAGGTCCACAAAATTATTTTCTGAATTTTATTTCTTCTAAAAACTTTTTCGCTAAATCTTTACCACCTAAACCAAAAGCAAGGCCTCCAGCTAAAGCAAGCATAGCTACCATCCCTCCAATTATTATCTGAATTATATTTTGAGAAACACCAAGTTCATAAAAAGCTACTAAAAATCCAAAAACTACAATTGACCAGTAAATAAAGTTATAAATGACTTCACTTGACCAATGACCAGCACTCTTTATTGTTGCTTTGCCAAGTTTGCCCAAAACTTCACCTAAAAGTAAAGAAGCAACAAAAATAACAAGAGCAACAACTACTTTTGGAATATAAAGAAATATTTCTTTAAGAAGATCTGTTGCTGCTTTAAGTCCTAAAGCATCAAAAGCAGCTAAAAAACCAATTAAGATAAAAACCCAATAAACAATTGTTCCTAAAAATCTACCTGAGTTAAGAACATAACCAGCTCTTTCAAGATATCTCTCAAAGTTAAGCTTTCTTAATGCTTCATCTATTTTCAAAAACTCAACAATTTTCCTTACAACCTCACCAACAGCATAACCAATTAAAATACTAATAAGAATAAAGACTATAGCTACAATAAGTCTTGGTAAAAAACCAAAAATACTATTCCAGACATTATAAAATGACTGGGTTATTAGATAGGCATAAGTTGTCTGGTCCATGAAATTTAAGTCCGTCTTACTTTATTTAAAAGTTTGACGGACCTAAAAGAAATAATTTTAAAATTATAATTTAATATTAAAGAAAAATCAACTTAGTCTTAAGTTTTTTGTGGATAAAAACTCTTGACAAAAATAAAGCTTTAATAATATAATTTTATATTATGGTTTATAGTTTGTTGAAGATTCAATTTGCTACTCTAAGGGGGGCTTAGGTTTTTTTAATTTTTTTAAAAAAACCTAGGCCCCTAAAAGGGGCCTTTTTTAATTATTATGGAAGAAGTAATTCTTAAAAAAACAATAGAGGTTTTCCAAGGAGCAAATTATAAAGAAGACTTTAATATTGAAAAACTAACAGAAGAAGATAAAGAATATTTTGGTTTTATTTTAAGTAATCTTGAAAACAAAAAATTAAAATTTTTAAACTCATCAGTCCAAAATTCAGATATCATAAAAGGAATAACGCTTAACTTAGGAGTTCATACTGTTTTTCATGAATATTTAGAAAAAAAACAAGATCCTCTTGAAGACGAATTTTCTAAAGTAACTTCACTTTTTATCCTTGAAAGTTCTCAAAATTTAAAAAAAGCCCTTGAAGAAAAAGAGATTAATCCAGAGAGTTTTCTAAAAAAAATAGCTTATGGATTCTTAGGAATTGTTTTAATTAGCTCCGACTTAAGACATGAAAGAGCAAAAATTGAAAGATCTATTACTTACCAGCTTTATTATGAATCAATTATTAAAAAATCCTTGTGGGGAATAGAAGTTGATGTGAAAGGATTTTATGAGGCTTTAAAAACATATAATTCTTTTTCAACTAAAAAAATAAAAAAACTGCTTAATGATGGTGGTTATTTTGTTTTAGAAAATATATAAAAACAAAAATACTCAAAATTAAAAGAAGTGGCCAAAAACTAAAAGATTTAGCCTCTAAAAAAGATGGGTAGTTTTTAAAATAAATATTTTCTTTACCTGGAGTAAGAAATTCGTTTTTTAAAAATTTCCCCTCAAAATTACTATAACCAGCATAATAAGTACCTAAAAAGTAGTTATTAACAAAAACATCAAACTTTTCTCCTTCTAAATCTACAGTAAAAATTTCTTTTGGATTTATTTTTTTATCTAAATTAATTTCTTTTTTATCTGATTTTATGTATATTTTCACCTCAGAAGAAAAATCTCCTAAAAATTTAAATTCTAACCAATTGTGGCCAATTTCGTTGACTGAAATCAACTTTTCTAAAATTGGCCATTCTTTCTGAGTAATCAAGTTATTATTTTCATCAAATATCTTAACTATTCCACCTGAATTTTTAAGATAAAAACTAGATTCAACTAATTTTTTATCTTTAAATTGAGGAAAATTTTTTAAAAATTCATCTTTATTTTGAACTATGTAAACCTCTTCTTTTGGCCCTATAATAACCGAACTTTTAAAATAATGATATTTGCCATCAAAAATTTTCCAACCTTTCTTTGACCCTTTTAAAAAATAAAACTTATCAGAAAAATTTTTCAAAACTATCCATTCTTTATTTTTATCATTTCCTGGGGGATTAAAATTTATATCTATAATCTCTAACATGACTATTTAAAAACTCTTTTGTGAATTTCTTTCAAGTCCTCCCTGGTAAGGTGAGTATAAATTTGGGTTGTACTCAAATTTGAATGACCTAAAAGTGCTTGAACAGAGCGAAGATCAACTCCATTTTTTAGGAGTTTTGTAGCAAATTGATGTCTTAAGGTATGAGGAGTAACTTTTTTAGTTATACCGCTTTTTCTTGCCCAAAAGGAGACAATTTTTTCAACTGCTCTTGGAGTGAGTCTTTTTGGTGGATTTTTTAAATTAACAAATAAAGCTTCTTCAAAATCATTCCTTTCTTTAAGATAACTTTTTATTGCTTCTTTAGCACTTGAAGAAAGAAAAACAGCCCTTATTTTACCTCCTTTACCTTTAATAATGATTTCCCCTTCTTTAAAATTTACTTGATCCTTATTAAGACTGACAAGTTCGCTCAATCTTAAACCTGTACTTAAAAGTGTTTCTAAAATCGCTTTATCTCTTTTTTCTTTTAAAGTCTGACCTTTTGGTGCTGAAAGAAGTCTTACAACCTCTTCTTCTCTTAAAATTAAAATTTCTCTCTGACGAAGTTTTGGAAGTTCTATAAGTTCTGGATTAAAAGTTTTAATTCCTTTCTTAACTAGAAATCTTAAAAAATTTCTAAGAACGATTAAAGCATAACCATATGTCTGAGGTTTTAAATTTTTATCATAAAGATAAATTCTATATTTCTTTATTGTCTCTTCTGTTATCTGACTTGGCTTTTTCACTTTTGTAAGTTTCAAAAAAATATCAAGATATCTTTTATAACTTTCTATTGTCTTTGGTGACCTTGCTTTCTCTATTTTTAAATATTTAATATAATCATCAACTAAGTCTTTCATAAAAGAATTATAAAATAATTCTTTTCCTAAAAAATTATGGTATAATTAAAATATGGCCTTAACAAGAGAAGAAAAAGAAGAATTAATTAAAAAATTCAGGCTCCATGAAAAAGATGTAGGATCCCCAGATGTTCAAATAGCTCTTTTGACTGAAGAAATTAAAAAACTTATAAAGCATCTTAAAGATAACCCTCACGACAATAACTCAAAAAGAGGCCTAATTCTTAAAGTAGCTCATCGGAGGAAACTTTTAAAATATCTTAAAAGAGTATCTATAAGAAGATATAAAAAAATAGTTGAAGAGCTAAATCTTTAAAATTACCTCTAATTTTGTGTTATAATCTTATCTATTATGGAAAAAGAAATTCTAATTGATGCTACCGGAAAAAGTTTTGGAAGACTTGCTTCTTTAGTTGCTCATTTACTTCAACAAAAAGATTTACCTAGTTGGATGCCAAACAAAGTAATTGAAAGAAAAGTAAAAGTCATTAATCTTTCAAAAGTAAAATTTACTGGAAAAAAATTTAAAATAAAAGTTTATCGTCATCATACTGGTTATATCGGTCATCTTAAAGAAATAAAACTTGAAGATCTTTGGAAAAGGGATCCAATAAAAGTTTTTAAAAAAGCAGTTAGAGGTATGTTACCAAAAAACAGACTTCTTAAAAAAAGATTAAAACTTTTAAAAGTTGAAGTTTAATTATGGAAGAATTAAAAGTAGAATCAATAAACTTAGAACCAATCGAAAAAAACTACCTGGAGGGAATAGGAAGAAGAAAAACGGCTGTCGCCAGAGTTAGGATTTATAAAAATCGATCGCAAGAGCCATTTAATATTTATATAAATGATGTTTACTATAAAAACTATTTTAAATCAATAGAGCTTGTAAAAATAGTTGATGCTCCATTAAGAAAATTAAAACTCCAAAACCTTTTAAAAGTGACAGTTAAAGTAAAAGGGGGAGGTTTTCGAGGACAAGCAGAAGCTACAAGACTTGGACTGGCAAGAGCTATTGTCAAATTAATCCCTGAAGCTAGAACCAGACTTAAAAGAAGTGGGTTTTTAACTCGAGACCCAAGAGTAGTTGAAAGGAAAAAATATGGAAAGAAAAAAGCTAGAAAATCACCTCAATGGCACAAAAGATAAGACTAAGAACTATCTTTATAATTTTTATAACTTTAAACCTCATAGGCCTTATAATTCTTTACTCAGCTTCAATAGCTCCTAGTCTTCATCTTTATAACGATCCTTATTTTTTTATAAAAAAGCAACTTTTATTTTTGTTTCTTTTAGCAATACCTGGTTTTTTGTTTTTTTTAATAGTTCCGGAAAAATTTTTAGAAAAACTTTCTTATATAATACTTTTAGCAAATCTAATTTTACTTGTCCTTGTCTTTTTTCCAGGAGTCTCTGAAGGTAAATTTAAAAGATGGATTACCGTAAGTAGTTTTTCTTTTCAACCAGCAGAATTTTGGAAATTTTCTTTTCTTTTGTTTTTTTCTTTTTATTTAACAAGAATAAACTTTAAAAAGTTTTTATTCTTTCTTTTTTTTCTTATTTTAGGTTTTATTCTAATTCTTTTAGAGAAATCTTATAGTAATTCTTTTATTTTCTTGTGCATAGGAATTTCTTTAATTTTAAAATTACCAATTAAAAAAACAAGGTTAATTCTTCTCTTAGGGCCAGTTATTTTGATTTTACTTTTGATTGGAGCTATTTCAGCAAGTTATAGAATAGAAAGAATAAAAACATTTCTTGAAAAAAATGAAACAAGTACTGGATTTTGGCAAATAGATCAGGCAAGAAATGCTTTTATTTCAGGTGGCCTATTTGGTAAAGGATTTGGTAATGGAAAAATAAAAACTTTTATTCCTCAAGCTTATAATGATGCTATCTTTACTGTTGTTGGTGAGGAATTAGGTTTTGTAGGTTCTTTTATAATTTTAGTCATTTTTTATGTGATGTTAAGTCTTATGTTAAAAGTAAGTTTTAACTCAAACGATTTCCTTTCTCTTTATTCGTTTGGCCTTTTAGTTTGGGTTTTAATGCATCTTATTCTCCATTTAGTAACAGTTTTGGGTATTTTTATTCCTACAGGAATTAATTTTCCATTTTTTAGTTATGGAGGTTCTTCTTTAGTAAGTCTTTGGTGGGCTTTTGGAGTTCTTTTTAGAAAAAGTCTCTTTTAAAAGATTTTGAGCTTCTTTCATAACTTCATCATATTTTTCTTTTAGAATATTTTTCAACAAATTTTTATCTTTATCAAAAAGATCTAAAACTAAAATAACATCAATATTTAAAAGCTCTTCTAATTTTTTTTGATCTAAGGTTAAAAGAATTCCTATTGGCCAAAGTCCCCAATGAGTAATAAGTTGAAAAAGATTCTCATCAAGTGGCCAATTCCAACTTGTTATTTTTATACCCCGACAGTTGCAAAATTTAAAAGCATCTAAAGTTATTTTTGTATTAGTTACAATCCAAGGCACTAAATTACTTTGAGATTTTTCTTTTAAGTCTAAATATCTTGCCCAAAGAACTAAAATATGTTTTGTATCTGTTTTAATACCTTGAGTGTTATGAAATTTACACTCTATTATGTAATTTAAGTCTTGATTTTTTGCTAAAATATCTATCTCATGAATAGCGCATTTTCCTTCTAAAGTAACATTAAGCTTTGTTTGAAAACCATAAGCATTTAGAACTCTAGCAAAGTACTTTTCAAAAGGAAAACCAGTTGGTCCAAACCTTAAAATACCTTTTTTAAGATTGTATTTTGTAGCAAGAGTTGGATGGTTTATTTTTAAATAATCAAGAATTATTAAAAAAATTTCTTGACTTGATCTTGCTTGCAAAATTTTATCTTTTAAATTTTCATAAATTTCTTCTGCTTCTTGGAGAGAAAAACCAAGTTTTGAAAGAGAGGTTAAAATTTTCTCTTTACTAAATTTTTCAAGCTCATTTGTTTGTTTGTAAATTAATTTTTCCATAACTATACTTCAAAAATTCATAAAGTCCTATCAAAGTAAAAAATGTTAAAAATTTATCTAACCTTAAAAAATTAAAAACAAAAAAGGTCTGGCCTAAAATAAAAGAACTAAAAAGAAGGTTAAAGATTTTCTCTTTTTCGAGAATAAGAAAAATGAAAATAAAAATTAAAAACTCAACTAGATTTATACCTGAAAAAGAAAGACCAAAAAAGGTGAAAATTTTTAATAGATCAAAATTCTGAGACCAATAAAAAATATGCAAAAGAAAGAAAAGAAAGCTTAAAATTATCCCAAAAATTCCTTTTTCAAAGATAAAAATGAAAAGCAAATTTGAAAAAATGCTTTTTAAAATAAAGCTTATTTTGAAATTAAAATAAAAAGTACCTACGAGGGTAAATAAAAAAACTAGAAAAGGAATTTTTTGAAAGTAATTAGCTAAAAGTAAAAATAAAAAAACCAGATCAAATATCAAGATTTTTGGCTTGAATTGCATGTAATTCTATAAATTTCTTTCGAGGTTCAATTTCGTGACCCATTAAAATAGTAAAGTATTTCTCTGCTTCTTGAGCATCTTTTATGGTAGCTTTTTTAAGAATTCTTTTCTCAGGATTCATTGTTGTTTCCCAAAGTTCTTCAGGACTCATTTCTCCTAAACCTTTATATCTTTGAACCTCGAAGTTTTCTTTAATTTCAGAAATTATTTTTTCTTTTTCTTCATCAGAATAAGCATATCTTACTTGGTTTTTAAATTTTATCTTATAAAGAGGAGGTTGGGCAATATAAATATGGCCAAACTCAATTAGTGGTCTTGTATATCTATAAAATAAAGTAAGAAGAAGAGTTTTAATATGATTTCCATCGATATCTGCATCAGTGGCAATTATAATTTTTGAATATCTTAAATTTTCTATCTTAAAATCTTTACCAAAACCTGTACCAAGAGCAATTATAAGATTTTTAATTTCTTCTGACTTTAAGATTTTATCTAAAGATGCTTTCTCGACATTTAAAATTTTTCCTCTTAAAGGAAGAACAGCTTGAAAGTGTCTGTCTCTTGCCTGTTTGGCTGAGCCACCAGCTGAATCACCTTCAACTATAAAAATTTCTCTTTCTTCTTTTTTTCTACTACTACAATCAGCTAACTTCCCTGGTAAGCCAAAACCTAAAATAGAACTTTTCTTTAAAACTGCTTCTCTAGCGCTTTTAGCTGCTATTCTTGCTTTTGCTGAAATTGAAATTTTATTTAAAATATACTTGGCATCAGTCTCATTTATTTCTAAAAATTCTTTAAATCTTTTATAAACAATACCCTCAACAATAGATCTTATCTCTGGGTTACCTAATTTTGACTTTGTCTGTCCTTCAAATTGAGGGTTAGGGATTTTAACAGAAACAATTGCAATAATGCCTTCTCTTGTATCATCACCAGTGAAGTTTTCGTCTTTTTCTTTTAAAAATTTCTTTTCTCGAGCAAAATCATTTATAGCTTTAGTAAGGCCTGATCTAAAACCAGTAAGATGAGTTCCTCCTTCTTTATTTTTAATGTTGTTGGTAAAAGCTAGCTCAAGAGAGTCATTATCCTCTGTATAAGCTAGAGCTAATTCAATAAAATTTTCGCCTTCTTTTTCGTTTACATAAAATACTTCTTTATGAATAGTTTTTTTAGAAAAAAGTAAATAATTTATAAAACTTTTAATTCCATTTTCAAAATAAAAACAGTACTTCTTTAAATTTTTTCTTTCATCAAAAATGAAAAATCTTACACCTGGAGTCAAAAAAGCTTGCTCTCTAATATGAGAAATGATTCTTTCTAAATCAAATTCTATTTCTTTAAAAATTTTCTTGTCAGGTTTAAAAGTAACAACTGTTCCTGTTTTTTTTGTCTTTTCTAATTTTTTAACTGGACCAAGAGGTTTACCCTCTTTATATTGTTGAAACCAAACATAACCATCTCGATAAACCTTAGCTATTAAAGTCTCGGAAAGAGCATTAACAACCGAAACTCCTACACCATGAAGTCCACCAGAAACTTTATAAACCTGATTAGAAAATTTTCCTCCAGCGTGAAGATAAGTCATAACAGTCTCTAGGGCTGTTTTTTTAGTTTTCTCATGAATATCAACTGGTATACCTCTACCATCATCTTCAACTTCAATGAAATTATCTGGTAAAAGTCTAATTTTTATGTTTTTTGCATAGCCAGCTAAAGCTTCATCTATAGAATTATCAACTACTTCCCAAATTAAATGGTGAAGCCCTTCAGGGCCAGTAGTTCCAATATACATTCCTGGTCTTTTTCTTACTGGCTCTAGACCTTCTAAAACCTCTATTTCTTTGGCAGTATATTCTGTCATTTTAGATTAAATTCTTTGGGGAGTTAGTTAAAAAACTTAATATATTCTCTAAAGAAGTTTTCAAAATTCTTTCTTTTGCTTCTTTACTATTAAATGCATTATGAGGTGAAATTAAAACATTTGGGTGCTTCATAAGAAGATGATTTTCAATTAAAGACTTTAATTTTTCTACTTTTTCTGAATTTTTTAAATATTCGAGCTCTTCTTTAAGAAGTTCTTCTTCTTCAAGAACATCTAGAGCAGCACCAGCAATAATTCCATTTTCCAGGCCTAAAATCAGTGCCTCAGTCTCAATTACACTCCCTCGAGAGGTATTTACTATATAAACACCTTTTTTAACTATTTCAAGACAGTTTTTATTAAAAAGATGATAGGTATCTGGTGTTGCTGGAACATGAAAAGTTAAAATATCTGCTTCTTTTAAGATATCAAAATAATCTTTGTAAATAACACCAATATCTTTTTTAATAAGGTCATAGGCAAGAACATTCATTCCAAAACATTTAGCTATTCTGCAAACTCTTTCTCCTATTTTCCCTGTACCAATTACTCCTAAAGTCTTTCCTTTAAGATCAGCACCTTCAAGTCCTTCAAAATCAAAAACTCCAGTTTCTTTTATTCTATCTATAGCAAAGTATATTTTCCTTAAAAGACTTATCATAAGACCAAAAGTATATTCTGCTACTGTATCTGAACCATAATCAGGTACATTACTTACAAGAATTTTATTTTTTTTGCAATAATCAATGTCTATATGGTCAAATCCTGTTGAGCGAGTGACAACAAGTTTTAAATTTTTGAATTTTGAAAGGTTTTCTTCGTTCAAGATTGAATTAATAAAAACGCATAAAATTTGAGCATCGGGTAAATTTTTTAAATCTTGTAATTTTTCTTGAAAATAAAAAGTTTCTAAATCTTTATCTTTTAAATTTTCCTCAAAAAAACTCCTTTCTTTTTCATTAACTTCAAAAAAAGCTATTCTCATTGTGGGTGCGGGAGGGATTGAACCTCCGACCTCGGTCTTATCAGGACCGCGCTCTACCACTGAGCTACGCACCCAAAAAATAATTATATCATCTTTTTATTTTAGAAAATTTTTATACTCTAGGTCGTATGATTGGAGATTTTTTATTTCTTGAGGTGGGATTGTTACCTCATTAAAGAAATTAATAATCTTGTATAAAATAAAAACAAAACCAAAAACATAAATAACAAGAAAGACGATGGAAAGAAGGTTTATTAATTTTAATTTCAACTCTTTCATTTTAAAATATAGCCAGTTGCTTCAATAATAAAATTACCCCCAGAAAAACTTATATTTTCTATTTTGATAAGATATCTACTTTCAAGCGCCTTTAAAAATTTAACAATATCATTCATGTTATTTTTAAGGTTATCAGTTTTTAAAAAAACAGAAAATTTTATTTTATTTTCATTTTCTAAAATTTCATATTTTACTTCTGGTAAAAGATTATATAAAATAGCGATACTTGCTATTTTATTTTTAAAATCTAAAATATCATCCTGGTTAAAAAATAAATTTTTGATTTTTCTCATATCTTCTCCTATAGCTTGTCTTTCGTTTAAAAGTTGGTTGTAATGACTAATTTTTTGTTGATTATCAAAATTTTCTCTTTGAACAAGACTTATTTGTTGAGTAATTTTTTTTAGTTTATCTGACCAGTAAAAAATACTTAAAACAGTAAATAAAAGTAAAAATAAAAAAACTAATCCAGAGATCATCATTTTTTTTACTAAAATCTTTCTCATTAAGGAGCTAGCCTTTTTCTTCCTTTTCTTCTTCTTGATCTAAGAATTCTTCTACCTGAGGGCGTTGAAGATCTCTTTAAAAAACCACTTTTCCTTTTTCTTTTTAAATTTGTCCCCATATTTTCCACAACTTTTATTCAAAGTTATTCTTTTTTATGGCAAGAACATTCTGTTTACAATTTGTTTATAATATTATAATTGATAAATTAAAATGGAGCGAGTTGATGAAAAATTACCCCAAGAAGAATTAGAAAAAATATGGAAAGAGGTTTTATCTGAGATAGAATTAGAAGTCTCTAAACCAGCTTTCAAGACATGGTTTACAAATACAACTTTAGTTGCTAAAAAAAATGAAAAATTAATAATTGGAGTTCCTTCTAATTTTGTAAAAGAATGGCTTAAAAAAAGATTTTCAAATATTATTTTAAAACATCTTCGAAAGTTTTTCTCGGATATAAAAACTCTAGACTATACTGTAATTTCAAAACCAACAACCATAGAAACAATAACAAAAGATCAAATTCAATTTTCAACAAAATTAGAAATATTTCAAATTGATCCAAAAACAAATCTTAACAAAAAATATAAATTCTCAAATTTTGTTGTTGGTCCAAATAATGAGATAGCCTTTGCTGCAAGTCAGTCTGTTGTTCAGATGTTAGGAAAAAAATATAATCCCTTATTCATTTACGGTGGGGTTGGTTTAGGTAAGACTCATCTTCTTCAAGCTATAGGAAATGAAATTGTTGAAAAGTACAAAAACATTAATGTAAAATATCTTACTTGTGATAAATTTGTTAGTGACCTAGTGAATTATATTAAAAATCAACAATTAGAAGAATTTAAAATTAAGTTTAAAAGTGTCGATGTTCTTTT
The DNA here is from genome assembly GCA_030549895.1 of Patescibacteria group bacterium. Taxonomy (GTDB): domain Bacteria; phylum Patescibacteriota; class Minisyncoccia; order UBA6257; family HR35; genus JAUQQM01. Next base: position 62,003 of record JAUQQM010000001.1, read on the forward strand.
AATTGATGATATTCATTTCCTTTCTCAAAAAGAAAGAGCTCAAATAGAACTTTTTCATATTTTTAATTTCCTTTATGAAAGAGAAAAACAAATAGTATTTTCATCTGATAGACCCCCTTCGCTTATAAATGATATTGAAGAAAGACTAAGATCAAGATTTTCTGGAGGACTTATCGTTGATATTGAACCACCTGATTATGAAACAAGAGTTGCAATTTTGAAAATGAAAATGGCCGAAAAAAATGGAAATTTACCAGATAAAATTCTCAGCATTATTGCTGAAAAAGTTCAAAAAAATGTAAGAGAACTTGAAGGAGTTTTAACTAAAGCTTTAATTTATTATTCAAAAAAACAAAATTTAACTTCAGAAGATTTAGAAAAAATTCTAAAAGACTATTATCAAGACAGTTATAGACTAGTTACGCCAACAAGAATAATTAATATTATTTCTTCTTTTTATGAAATAAATTCTAAATATCTTTTAGAACCAACAAGGAAAAAAGAGTATGTAAAACCAAGGCAAATTTTAATGTATCTTTTAAGAGAGTTAACCAATCTTTCTTATCCAACAATTGGAGAAAAAGTTGGGGGAAGAGATCATACAACAGTCATGTACGCTTATGAGAAAATAAAAAAAGAAATTCAAAAAAACCAAGATCTAGCAAAAGAAATAGAAATATTAAAAGAAAGAATTTTAAGTAGTTAACTTGTAGATAAATTATGGAAAAAAATTATAAAGAAAATTATCAACAAGATATAAAGATTTTAAAATTTAAACGTTTTAAAAAGAAGCGCGTCTTGATTGGAATTTTAACATTTCACAATCAAGACAAGATTTTATGGAATTTATTATTTTAAAAGAAAAACTTAAAAATGCTCTTAATATAGCTGAACGTGTAGGTGGAAAAAAGAGTGGCCTTAATATTTTAGATAAATTTTTATTAAAAACTATAGATAAAAAACAAATAGAAATAAAAGCAACAGACTTAGATATAGGGTACACCGCTTACCTCCCAGCTCAAATAGAAAAAGAAGGAGAAATAGCTTTACCAATTAAAATAGTTAACGATTTTGTAAGTAAATTCCAAGAAGAAACAATTAGGTTTAAAGTAAAAGAAAACAACCTAGAAATAATAGGAAAAAATTCTTATTCTTTAATTCCAGGAACAACAACAGAAGATTTTCCAATTATTCCTAAAACAGAAAGAAAAAATAAAATAACAATAAAATTTAAAGACTTTCAAGACTCAATAGAAAGGATTTTACCTGTTTTAAAATCTTCAGAATTAAAACCAGAATTAAATGGTGTTTATTTTTACCTCAATGGAGGTTATTTGAAAATAGTAACAACAGACAGTTTTAGATTAGCAGAAAAAACAATAAATTCATTTAAAAGTTCAGAAAAAGATTTAAATTTATATATTCCTAAAAGAATAATTCAAGAAGTAAATAATCTAGAGTGTAGCCCAGAGAGTGATCTTAATATTTGGTATGATGAAAATCAAGTTGAGTTTGAAATTGAAAATAACTTTCTTATTTCAAGACTTATAAATTTAGAGTATCCAAAATATCAAGAGATTATTCCTAAAGATTTTAAAGTTGAAATAATTTTAAGTTATAAAGAACTCTTTGAGGCTCTTAATTTAAGCAAAGTTTTTGCTTCAAGAATAAACGAGGTAATTTTTGAATTTGATGGAAAACTAACATGTTTAGCTAAAAACGAGCTTGTTGGTGAAAATAAGGTTATTTTAGAACCTAAAACAATAAAAAAAGAAGTAAAAAACTTTAAAATAGCTTTTAATATAGATTTTTTTGTTGATGGCCTGAAAGCAGTTGAGGATGATGAGATTTATATAGGATTTAATGATAGCGAAAAACCATCTCTTATTAAAAATCCAAAAGATGAGTCTTTCTTTTACATTTTAATGCCTGTTTATGTTTAAAAAAATTCAACTTAAAAAACCACAAGAATTTATTTTAGCTCAAGAAATTCAAAAAAATTTTCCAGGCTATAAAATAAGATTTAAAAAACAAGAAGATAAATTCATTTTTTACCTTCAAGATGGAGTTATTTATGAGGTTCTTAAAAATTTTTTAAAAGGAAAAAATATTAATTTTGAGATAAAGATTGAATAAAAGACTCATCATACCATAAAGGAAGCTCAAATTCGTTTTTTTTACTTAAAGCCCAATTAATTACTCCTTTTTCCCAATTTTCAAACTGAGCATCTGAATAAGGATTTTTTGGTGGTGGACCTAAAGGATCTTTTCTATCTATAAAATAAAGTTCGCTATGGATGACAATTGCATTTTTAAAGTTGACATTATCATAATTTTTTGTTGGTTGATTAGTTATTTTATCAAATGGTTTTATTTCTATAAATTGCCATTCTCCATTTAAAAGAGGTTTATCAATTCTTTGAATTTCTGGTTTATTGAACTTTTTAATATTTTTAAGTTTTAGATATTCAGGTCTTGAAAGAGCATAAGATAAAAATTCGTTCCATAAAGGTACCGAAACCGAAAAACCAGCTCCAGCTTGATCCATAGGAGTTTCATCATTATTTCCTCCCCAAACACCAACAACAAGAAAAGGCAGATAGCCAACTGTCCAAGCATCACGAGAATTTTGAGTTGTTCCGGTTTTAACAGCTACTTGCCATCCAGGAATATTTAGTTTGCTGTTTGGCATAAAAACACCAATTCTAGCATCATCGTCCGAGAGAATATCATTTATTATTCTAGCTATATTTTCGGGTATTACTTTTTTTCTTTGAGGCTCGTATTTATAAATCAAATTTCCCTTAGAATCATATATTTCTTTTACGAAACTAAAAGAAGGTTGAAAACCCTCGGTAGCTAAAGCACTATAAGCTCGAACAAGATCAATTAGTCTAATTTCTGGAGTTCCTAAAACTAAAGAAAGTCCATAATCTTTTTCTTGTTTTATAAGTTCTAGTTCTTTTAATTTTTTAATAACTTCATCATAACCAGCAAGATAAAGTACTTTTATAGAAGTTACATTTATTGATTGAGCTAAAGATTGTCTTACAGTTATCGGCCCTCTAAAGTTTTTATCCCAGTTATTAGGAGTAAATGGCCTTCGAGGATTTACAGAAAAGTTAGTTGGAACATCAAACAAAATCATGTTATCAGGATAACCTTTTTCAAAAAAAACACTATAGATAAATGGTTTTATTGTTGAACCAACTTGTTTTGGTCTTAAAGTTACATTTACAGCTCCATCAATTGATTTGTCGAAGTAATCTTTTGAGCCAACCATAACTAAAACTTCTCCTGTTTCTGGATCCATTGCTAGTAAGGCAGCATTTTTTGCTTTAAATTTTTCTTTATTTATTTCTGCATATTTTTTTACTAACTCTTCTGCTTTTTTTTGAAGCTCATAATTTAAAGTTGTAATTACTTTAAGGCCAGCAACTTCTAGGTTAATATCAGGAAAGTTATTTTCAAGAAAACTTTTAACTTCTAAAGAAAAATGAAGAGCTTGAAGATTTTTTTCTCTGTTTATATTTAGTTGAATTGGCGTTTCAAGAGCTTTTTTGTAGTCCTCTTGGCTTATATAGCCATCTTCTAGCATTCTTTTAAGTACATAATTTCTTCTTTTAAGAGCAAGATCTAAATTTTTTATTGGAGAATAAATACTTGGGGCTTTAGGTATTCCAACTAAAAGAGCAATTTCCTCAAGACTTAATTCTTTTGCTTTTTTACTAAAATAAAATTCTGCCGCAGATTCTATTCCGTACCTTCCCTCACCAAAGTTTATATTATTAAGATAAGCTGCTAAAATTTCGTCTTTTGAGTATTTTTTTTCAAGAATAATAGCCAAAATTATTTCCTTTATTTTTCTAGTGAAAGTTTTTTTAGTTGAAAGGAAAAGGTTTCTAGCAAGTTGTTGAGTTATAGTAGAACCGCCATAGCGAGGTGAGCCTTCTTTTACATTTAACCATATAGCTCTTATAATTCCTTTTAGACTAATACCTTTATGCTTGTAAAAGTCTTTATCTTCAGCAGAAATTACTGCTTTTTTTACTAAATCAGGTATTTCTTGGGGACTTATTAATGTTTTTTTTGGGCCAATTTCATAAATTAAATAATTTCCAGTTCTATCATAAATTTTAGTTGACTCATTCTGATTAACATATATATCTGGAAGAGATAAAATTAAAAAACTAAGATAAAATAAAAATAAAGTTAAAAATAAAAAAAGGAAAGAAGAAAGATAAATAGCAATTTTTTTGATTTTTCTCTTCAAAAAAATTCTTTTTCGAGAAGCCATTTATAATTATACAATGGAGCAACAATTAAGAAAAATTTGGGAAGAACAAGAGGAAAAAATTGCTCAAAGCTTAGCTGAAATTTTAGGCCTTCCTTATATTAATTTGAATTATACATTTATCAATCCAGAAACAGGAAAAATAGTCAATCTTGAAGAATTAAAAAATGCCTCAGCTGTAATTTTTTGGAGGGATGCTCATAAAATAAAAATAGGAGTAATTGATCCCAAAAAACCGGAAACAGAAAAACTAATAGAGGAATTAAGACAGAAAAATTATCAAGTTGAAATTTATATCATCTCCCAGAATTCCCTTAATAAAGCCCTTAAAGATCTTGAAGAATTTGAAAACAGAAAAACTTTATCTTCATATATCAGTGTTTTAACTTTAAATAAATCTCTTATCGAGAAAATAAAAAATGAAATTTCTTCTTTAGGAGATGTTGATAAAGTAATTAAAGAATATGATTCCCCAAACAGAGGTTATGATATTTTAGAAATTATCTTTGCTGCTGTTAGTGTTCTAAAACCATCAGACGTTCATCTTGAACCTCAAAAGGATTTTGTTGTTGTAAGATTTAGAATTGATGGAATTTTACATGAAGTTAGCAATCTTTCTTATAACTCTTATCAAATTTTAAAAAACAGACTCAAACTTCTTTCTGGAATGAAACTAACATTTAAAAAGATTGCTCAAGATGGAAGATTTTCTTTAGACTTAGGGGAAAAAATTTTAGAAGTCCGAAGTTCTTTAATTCCAGGAGATTATGATGAGTCTTTTGTTTTAAGAATTCTTGATCCTGAAGTAGCTAAGTTTCCTTTAGAGAAGTTAGGTTTTAGAGAAGAAGATTTAGAAATTGTAAAAAGAAATCTTCTTCAGCCAAACGGAATGATCCTTGTTACTGGTCCTACTGGATCAGGAAAAACAACAACTCTTTATAGCTTTATTCATCAGATAGCCTCTCCAACTATCAAAATAATAACTCTTGAAGATCCAATTGAATACAAAATTCCAGGAATTCAACAAACTCAAGTTAATCCAAAAAGTGGTTATACTTTTGCTTCTGGCCTTAGAGCTATCTTAAGACAAGATCCAGATGTTATCTTGGTTGGGGAAATAAGAGATGAAGAAACAGCTCAAATTGCTATTACCGCAGCTCTTACAGGCCATCTTGTGATTTCTACTTTACATACTAATAACTCTTTAGGTGCTATTCCAAGACTTGTTAATTTAAAGGTTAAAAGAGATTTAATTCCGCCAGCTTTAAGACTTGTAATTGCTCAAAGATTAGTAAGAAGAGTTTGCCAGTTATGTACTCAATTTATCGATCCTCAACCAAGTCTTAGAGAAAGAATAATGAAAGAATTAGAAACTATACCAAAAGAAATAAAATCAAAAATACCAGAGGATTTTAAGATTCCAAAAATAGTTGGATGCAAAAATTGTAACTTTTTAGGTTATAAAGGGAGAATAGGAATTTTTGAGATGTTTGAAATGTCTTTGGATTTAGAAGAAGTTATTTTAAAGGATCCATCAGAACAAAATATTTGGAACTCTTTAAAAGATAAAGGTTTTGTAACTCTTCTTCAAGATGGCCTTTTAAAGGTAATATTTCATCAGACAAGTCTTGAGGAGCTAACAAGAGTTGTTGGTTTTATTTTATGAGCTGGCGAGTTAAACAAAGACTAAAAATTTTGAGTATAATTTTTATTATCTTTATTTTTCTTTTTATTTATTTTTTTGAAAAAACAAAACCAGAACCAACTTGTTTTGATGGGATAAAAAATCAAGGAGAACTTGGTGTTGATTGTGGTGGCCCATGCCCTCCATGCAGACTTTTTGAGTTAAAAGAAATAAAAGTTCAAGATATTTTGAAATTTGACTATCGAAAAGTTCTTGATGTTTTAGTTATTCTTTTAAATGAAAATCCGGATTATGGCATAGAGAATTTTAAGGTTACTTTAGAATTTCTAAAAGAAGATGTTGTTCTAGCTAAATTTGAAAAATCTATTTTTATCAATCCTGGCCAAAGGAAATATGTAACTTTTTACAATTTACCTCTTAATCTTAAGGACTATCAAATAAGTGTAAAATTAGAAAAACAAGGTATTTATAATTGGAAAAATCCAAAAATTTTTCCTTCTCAAGTTAATTTTGATTTTTTAAATACAACCTTAAGCCAAGAAGGTTCTTTTTATAGTCTTGAAGGCCAAATTTATAATAAGACGAATTTAGATTTTGATAATTTAAAATTGATAGGGCTCTTACTTGATGATTATGAGACAATTCTTTCTTTTAATGAATATGATCTTGGTTCAATTAGGGGTTTTGAGAAAAAAAATTTCAAATTTTTATTATTTAAACCATTAATTCAGCCCAAAAAACAAAAAATTATAGTCGATGTTAATCTCTTTTAAAGAAGAATTAAAAATTAAAATAATTATTCTTCTTTTATTTTTAGCAGGGCTTTCTTTTATAAGCCTTGAGGGGATAAACAATAAAGAGTTTATTGGTTCTTTTCCTTTTAGGCAGCTAATTTTTTTTGTTATCTCCTTTTTTATTTTATTTTTTCTTCAAAAATTTAATTTTAATTTTTTTAGCGAAAAATTTTTATATTTTTTTAGCTTTTTAAGTGTTTTTCTTATGATCGTAGCTATATTTTTTGGCTATAAAAAATCTTGGATAAATTTTAAAACTTTTAGTCTTCAACCAATAGAATTTTTAAAAATTGCTTACATTTTAGTTTTAGCAGAATTTTTAAGTAAGATTAAAAAAATCGTAAGCCTAAGAGTACTTTTAAAGACTCTAGGAGTTTTATTGGGTGCTAGTTTTTTAGTTTTTCTTCAAGGAGATTTCGGCGGCCTTTTAGTTTTTATTTTAATATGGCTAGGACTTGTGTTTTTTTATTTAAATAGAAATCTTAAAGTCTTTATTTTACTTTCTTTGATTTTATTTAGTTTCATTTCTTGGAATTATTTACTTAAAGATTATCAAAAAGAAAGAATTCTTAATTTTCTTTTTCCTGAAAGAGATATTTTTGGATCTGGTTATAATGCTTTTCAAAGTAGGACAGCCTTTGGCTCTGGTGGAGTTTTTGGTAAGGGCTTTAAATTAGGTTATCAAGCTTACTATGGATTTTTACCAAATGCTCATACAGATTTTCTTCTTTCTTCATTTGTTGAACAATTCGGTTTTCTAGGATTTTCGATATTTTTGATTTTAAATATCCTTTTATGGAATTATCTTAACAAAATTAAAGAATTTTTAAAAGAACCAAGAGAGATAATTTTTGTTAATGGTTTTAAGCTATGGTTTTTAATTCAGTTTGTTATAAACACTTTTATGAATTTAGGATTTTTCCCAATTATAGGTCTCCCCCTACCTTTTTTTAGTTATGGAGGTTCTCATATAATTGCTGAATTTTTTTCGATAGCTATTATTTTTAACTTTTTAAAAAGAGTGGTATAATTAAAATTTATGGAAAACATAATTTTTACCAAAGGCTCAGGCTCGCAAGTTAGTTTTGAGGAGATGATAAAAGAAATAATAAATTTCACTAAAGACAAAAAATTTCCCTATAGAGTTATGATAGGTACCGACTCTGAGATAGAAAATAATGAGGTTGATTTTGTTTCTGCTGTAGTTGTTCATAGAGTTGGTTTTGGTGGGAAATTTTACTATCGAAGATGGAAAAAGAAAGGCGATTCCAATAGTGGGGAGAAGTTTTACCTTATCTATCAAAGGATATGGGATGAAGTTTTAGCTTCTGTTGATCTTGCCCAAAAACTAGTTGAGGCTTTTAAAAAATACAAGACTAATGTAAATTTTGAATTACATGTAGATGTCGGCTATAATGGTCATACAAAAGATATAATTCAGGAAGTTGTAAATTATATAAGAACTTATGGTCTTGATGTAAAAGTAAAACCAGATTCTTTTGTAGCCTCAAAAGTTGCCGATAGATACGTCATTTAGCCTGGGTGGCGGAATTGGAAGACGCAGAGGACTCAAAATCCTCTGGCCATTTAGGCCGTGAGGGTTCGACTCCCTCCCCAGGCACAATAAAAAACTTTTAGGATATTTTATAATTTTTAATGCTTCAAAAACTAGCTTTAGTTTTTACCTTTACTTTCCTAGTCACTTTTTTATTTTCTTTATTAAATCAACCAGTAATAAGTAGCTACATTTTAAGTGGTTTTTTAATTTCTCATCTAGTTAATATCGATCCTATTTTTGAAGAGTTAATAAATTTTTCTACTGAATTAGGCCTCATCCTTCTTCTTTTTCTTGTTGGCCTTAATTTAAATCTAGATTCTTTAAAAGAAGTGAGTAAAAAATCATTTATTTTAGGAATTTTTCAGGAAATAATTACAACTTTTATTGGTTTTTTATTTTTAAAAATTTTAGGTTTTTCTAATGTTCTTTCTTTAATTTTGGCTCTTGCTTTTTCTTTTTCTTCAACAATTCTTACAGTGAAAATTTTTTCTGATAAAAAAGTTTTCGATACTTTGTATGGAAAAATAGCTATAGGTTTTATGATAGTTCAAGATCTTATAGCTGTAATTTTAATTTTAGTCTTACCTTTATTTTTTTCAAATGATAAAGTTTTTGGCTTGGAAAAATTTTTTATAGGTTTGCTAACTCTTGGTTTAATTTCTTTTTTAGTTTTAAAATTTATTAGGAAAGTAGAAAGATTTTTGGAAAAATCTATAGAAATTTTGTTTTTATTTTCTTTATTTTTTGTTTTATTTTTAAGCACCTTATTTTTGAATTTTAATATTCCCATAGAAGTAAGTGCTTTCATTTCAGGTGTTTTACTTTCAGGTACTTATTTTGCTAAAGAGATCTCATCCAGACTTTCACCTTTAAGGGACTTCTTTTTAATTTTGTTTTTTGTTTATATCGGCTCTTTATTTAAATTTTCATCTTTTGATTTTATTTTGAAAGGGCTAGTGATTTCTCTTTTTATTTTAATTTTCAATCCTTTAATAATTTGGTTTATCTTACTATTTTTAAAGGTTCCCCCACGAGTTAATTTTATAGTTTCTCTTACAGGGGGCCAGATAAGTGAATTTTCTTTTATTTTAGCTAATTTAGTTAAAAAATATAACCTCTTAGATGAAAAAATTCTAAGCTTGATTTCTTTTGTAGGTTTTACCACAATTTTTATTTCTTCTTATTTTATTTATTACAGCGATAAACTTTATGAGAAAATTAGATTGAAATTTGGTTTTTATAGAAAAGAAAGAATCCAAGACGAACGAATAGAAGGAATAGAAGTTATTTTGTTTGGTTGTGATCGAACAGGTTATTTAGTAAAAGAGTCTCTTAAAGAACTTAACAAAAAATTTTTAGTTATTGATTATAATGTTTCAATTATTGAGAAGCTTCAAGCTGAAAATATAAAAGCAATTTACGGCGATGCTGGGGATATAGATTTACTTTTAGATATTTTAAAACCATCAGTAAAAGCTATCATCAGTACTATTCCAGATGCAAACATTAATGAACTTATATTTAGGATAGCAAAAAGTAAAAATAAAGATATTATAACTATAGTGGCTGCAAAAGATAAAAATGACTTTGAAAAAATGCAAAAATTAGGTGTTGATTATGTTTTTTGGCCGCATCTTTTAGGTGGTAAATTTATTTCAGATTTGATAAAAAATTTTGGTTTTGAGGTAGAAAATTATCCAAGATTACAAGTTTAGTTTTTTAGATAATTTTTTATTTCTCTATAAAAGTAAATTAAATCCTCTGGTTTAAGTTCATGAGCTCTTAAATTTTTAATATCTTTTTCAGGAAAACATTTTTTTAGGACCTTTTCTAGATCCTCCTCATTTATAAATTTTTTCAAGTTATTTTTTAATGTTTTTCGAGGAGATTTAAAACATATTTTTAGAAATTTTACAATTTTTTCTACATCTTCAGGTAACTCTTTAAATTCAAATTTTATAGCTATTGAATTTAATTTTGGTTTTGGTCTGAAAAGATTTTTGTCTATAAAAAGAATCTTTTTTGGTTTTGAAAAAATGTGAATATAATAGGAAAGAAAATTTCCTTTTGGCGATTCTTTTAAGATTTTCTCTCCTAATGTCTCTGGAAAAGTAAAGACAGCAATTTCTGGTGGTTTTTTAGGGTTAAAGACTTTTCTTATTATTTTTCCTGCGATTGAATATGGTATATTTCCGATTATTTTGTATTTTTGTTTTGGTAAGGGGAATTTTAAAAAATCACCGCAATATATTTTTATATTTTCTTTTTCTTTGAATTTTTCTTTTAAAATTTCTGCTAAAAGAGGATCTTTTTCGACAACTATTATTTTTCCTTTTAAAAATTGAGTTATCCTTCCCTTACCACCTCCTATTTCAATTACTAAGTCATCACTTTTAATTTCTAAAGCTTCTACTAATTTTTTAGCAACCCAATTTTTTGTTAAAAACTTTTGATCCTTTTTTATCAAAATTGCGCCCCCAACCGGAGTCGAACCGGTGTTTCCGCCTTGAAAGAGCGGTGTCCTAGCCACTAGACGATGGGGGCATTAATTTTCATAGTTTACCAAAGGATTTAAATAATAAAAAAAGCTTTTAAAGTTTTCTTTTTTACCAATTTCATTTCTAAAATAAAAAAGAAAACTTGCTGCCAGATACCCTAAAATAATTCCTATAATAAAAAATACCTTCCAAGTTGTATTCCAAACTTTCATAAATTTAATTATAACATATTAAGATGTTTAGAGCAAAAAAAGGAAGTGGGATCAACTTCTAGTCTTTCTTTTTCAATAGGTTGGCCACATTTTTCACATATTCCATAGCTACCTTCCTCTATTTTTTTAAGAGCAAGATTTATTTTTGAGATTCTTTTTTTGATATTTTCTTCTAATACTTCTTCTGCTTGAGTGCTTTCAAAAATATCAGCAACTTCATCTTCGCTTAAAACATCAGTAAATTCTACATTTTTATGAAATTCAGCCATCATTTTTTCTAGATCATCTCTTTCTTTTTCTAATCTTTTTTTAAAATTTATTAAATCCTCTTTTTTCATTCTAATTTTTTTAATACATTTAATATAAATTCTAACACAGAATCATGCGGGAAAATAGCCAAGTGATTTTTACCTATTAAAATATTAAAACCATAACCAGGTCTTTCATAAGGGATATTTACAAGATCAAAATTTTCGATTTTTTTAGTCTCATATTTACCTTTATTCGCCCCACCACTTTCTCCTAAAAATATAAAATCAAGATTATTATTTTTAGGATTTGGTTTTAACCAGTAATCAAGAAAAGTTCTTACTACACTGTCATTTTTTATTTTCGAAAATATAACAAAATATTCTCTTGTTGGGCTGTAATAAATTCCTAAGTCGTAATCTTGGAAGTTATCTAAAAATCCTTTTAAAGAAAGTTGATTTTCAACTTGAGGGTTGAATATTTTCTGAAAAAGATGACCAAGAGAGATTTTTTCTTTAGCAAAAGTAAATTTTATTTTCTTAAAAGTAAATGGTTCTTCTTTTTTGATTTTCTCTGTAATTAACGCTTCTTTTATTGTTTGATTTGTTATTTCTTGAAGAGCTATTTCAACTTCTTTTTGACTTGGCACAAGAAAACTTTCTTCAATCTTTTCTGGTTCTTTAGTTTCCTCAGGTAAGCTTGTTTCTACTGGAAGAGTAATTTGTGATGTTGTTGGAGTTGTTTCTTTTTGAGTTTGTTTTTGTTGGACTGGCTGAGATACTTCAATTTTTGGTTTTGATTTTAAAGAAAGAAAAATACCTCCCAAAATCAAAACTATTCCTAAAATTGGTCCTATTATAATTAAAGGACTTATCTTTTTTTCTTTTTCTATAACCTCTTCTTTTTCTTTAGGTTTTTCTTTTTCTTCTTTCTCTAAAATTAAGCTTATCTGACTTAGAGAAAACTCTGGGATTTTTTCAATATCTTGTTTTCCTAAAGCTTCTAAGTCTTTTTTTAATGTTTCAATTTTTACATTTATTTTCACCATCTTAGACAAGAACAAGACTTAGCCTTCCTAGTTTGTCTTTTTCTTTAATTTTAACAGAAATTTTCTGCCCTAATTGAAGACCAAAATTCTTTTTGTTTTTCATCTCATTTTCCATATTTGAAATATGTAAAAGAGCATTAATTCCTCCCTCAAGTTCTACTAAAACACCAAAATCAAAGAATTTTATAACTGTTCCTTGAGTAACATCACCAACATTGTATTCTCTAGGGGCAATAATTTTTTTAACCTTTTCCATTGCTTTTTGGAGATTTTCTTCATTTTCACAGATAACATAAACATAGTTTTCTTCTGTGTCAATAAAAATTTCTGAATTAGTTTCTTGAGCTATTTGGTTGATAGTTCGACCGCCAGTTCCAATTAAAAGACCAATTTTTTCTGGATCAATTTTAATTCTTTGAATTTTTGGAGCATGTTCAGATATTTTATTTGGCATGGATTTTACTGAATTCATTTTCTCTAAAATTTCTAATCTTGCTTTTTTAGCTTTTTCTAAAGCATCTTTTAAAATTTCTAAAGTGATTCCTTTTATTTTTACATCCATTTGAAGAGCTGTAATTCCAGCATTAGTTCCAGCAACTTTAAAATCCATATCTCCATAATGATCTTCTATACCTTGAATATCAACTAGAGTAAGCCAATTATTTTTATTTTCTATATTTCCTTTACTTATAAGCCCTATTGAAATTCCAGCAACATTTCTTTTTAAAGGTACACCAGCATCAAGTAAAGCTAACGAAGAAGCACAAACTGAAGCCATGGAGGTTGAACCATTTGAAGAAAGTACTTCTGAGACAACCCTAATAGCATAAGGAAATGTTTCTAAATCTGGTACTAGAGGAAGAAGAGCTTTTTCGACAAGAGCGCTATGACCTATTTCTCTTCTCATTGGTCCTTTTATTGAACCAACCTCTCCAGTACAGTAAGGAGGAAAATTATAGTGATGCATAAATCTTTTCCCACCGATAAATTCTATCTCTTTAACTAAAAGTTCTTGCTGAATTGAATCTAAAGTAACAAAAGACATAACTTTTGTAAGACCCCTTCCAAAATAAGCAGAACCATGAACACGTGGAATTACAGAAGTTTCAACTTCTATATTTCTTATTTGATTTAAATCCCTTCCATCAGGCCTTTTGCCTTTACTAAAAATATAATTTACAAATTCTTCTTTAATTTTTTCTTTAAATAAAAAATCAGCTAATGATTTTTCTTCTTCGCTTAATTCTTGGGCAAAACTTTTATCTAACTCATATTCACCTGGACTTTCTTTACCAAAATCTTTTTCTATTATTTTTAATGATCTGTTTACTATATCTTCTATTTTAAGAGGCACAGAAAAATTAAAAGAAATTTGCTGTTTTTTATTTAAGAATTCATATTCTGGTTTTGATTTTAGATCTTCTATTATCTCATTTTGAAAATCTATTAATTTTTTAATATTTTCATTAGCAATTTGGAAAGAGTCTATCAGATAACTTTCATCTATTTCTTTTGCTTTTAATTCAATCATATCTACTAAATTTCCATCACCAGCAAAGATAATTTCACCATCTAAACTGCTAGAAATATCAAAAGATGGCTCAACTATTTTTTCTCCTTGTAAAATTCCAATTCTCACTCCCGCTAGAGGTCCGTCGAATGGTAAAGGTGAAAGGCAAAGAGCTAAGGAAGCCCCAAAAAGACCAAGTAAATCTGGATCATTTTTATAATCAAAGGAAAAGACAGTTACTGTTATGTGAGTTGGCCAGAAAAAGAATTTATCAAATCTTGGCCTTAAGCTTCTGTCAATCAATCTTGCATTTAAAATAGCACTTTCCGATGGCCTGCCTTCACGTCTTAAGAATTTACTTCCAAGAATTTTGCCAATGGAATAAAATTTTTCCTCATAATCAACTGTAAGGGGTAAAAAGCCTAAAAATTTATTTTCTTTTTTAACATTTAAAGTAACAAGAACAGTAGTATTTTCCTGCTGAATCCAAACAGAAGAAAGGGATCTTGCTACAAGAGGATTTATATAGACTTTAAGAGTTTTTCCATTAAAATTTAAATTGTAACTTTTACCTAAAATACTCATAGAATAATTATAAAGTAATCTTAAAAGTTAAAATTTTTAGATCATTTAAATTACTTTATTACTTTTGGCAAAACTATTCCTTTTTGATTCTGATATTTTCCTTTTCTATCTGCGTAAGAAACTTGACAAGGTTCATCAGCTTCCAAAAATATAACCTGAGCTATTCCTTCGTTAGCATAAATTTTTGCTGGCAAGGGAGTAGTGTTAGAAATTTCAATAGTCACATGTCCAGCCCATTCACTTTCTAAAGGTGTAACATTGACGATTATTCCACAACGAGCATAAGTTGATTTTCCAACAACAAGAGCAAGGATATTTCTTGGAATTCGGAAATACTCAACAGATCTTCCTAAAACAAAAGAATTAGGTGGGATAACACAAACTTTTCCTTTATGTTTAATGAAATAAGTCTCTTTGGCATTTTTAGGATCAATAATTTCAGTTGGATAAGCATTGTGAAAAATATAAAATTCATCAGCAATTCTCATATCATAACCATAACTTGAAAGGCCATAAGAAATTTTGCCTTTACTTATAAGTTTTTCAACGAAAGGCTCGATCATTTTGTGCTTTTTTGCCATATATTTTATCCACTTGTCATTTTTTATCCCAGCCATTTTAGAAATAATTATAGCATTTATTTTATAATTTCAATGACTCCGTTTACTGGTTTTTTAGAACTGACTACCAAAATTATTTTTGTTTTTTCGATAGAGGGCAGAAAATCTTTTCCAATAATTTCTTTGTCATCCAACCAATACAGCTTTAAATCAACAAATGTGTTTTTATTCCAAAAATATCTTATTTGTTTTTCAGGAAAAATAAAAATCATACCATCATAATCCAGAGGTTTTTTGACAAACATCAAGCCTTTTTCCCATTCTTGAGGATTTTTAGCTATCCTTAATTTGTAAACATTTCCTTCTATCTCAGAAATCATTAATTTGTCACTTATTTTTTCTATTTGAAATTTTTCATTTAAATATAGCCAACGAAAATAAATCTCTTTAATTCTTTTATCTTCAATTTCAAGTTCAACAAGTCCTCCTTTTGTAGTTTGTTCTGAGAAATCTTGATCGAAAGTAAAATTTCCTAAGGAATAAAAAATTAATTTTTCTTTATATTTTTCTATTTTTTGAACAACATGAGGATGATGACCTACAACAAGATCAGCTCCAAGATCTATAGCTTTATGGGCAAAGTATTTTTGATTTTCAGTTGGTTCAATCTCATATTCATTCCCCCAGTGAAAGACTACTATTAAAATATCAACAATTCTTTTCGCTTCTTTTATTTTTCTTTCAAAAATCTCTTCTTCTAAAAAAGCAATTCCTGGGGAGTTTTTTGCTTTAAGATGTTCTAAAAATTGGCTAAAACCTAGGATTCCAATTTTATTTCCATATTTTTCTAAAATTAAAGGCGCATATGCGCTAATTTCGTCTTGGCCAACTCCGAAAAAGAAAAATTCATTTTCTTTTAAAATTTTTAAAGTATCATCAAATGCTTCTTTACCATAATCAAAAATGTGATTATTAGCTAGATTAAAAACTTTTAAATTAGCATTTTTTAAAGCTTCAATTATTTCTGGCTCCATTCTAAAAGAATATTTACTTCCTATTTTAGTTCCTCTATTTGAAACTGGCCCCTCTAAATTTAAAACAACATAATCAAAATTATTAAAGTAATTTAGATATTTTTCAAAAAGTTTAAGATAATTACCCTCAAAGTTTTCTTTAACACTCTTTTTAACACGGCGATCCATCATTAAATCCCCGCCAAAAAGAATTTTAATTTTTTTATTTTCTTGAAAGGTTAAAGAACTATTTTTAGAGATATTTTTTTGAGGGTTACTTTTTGATAAAAATATTAAACTTATAAAGAAAACTACTAAAATTATAAAAATAATTTTCTTCATAAAAATTTTAGAGTTATTTTGCTAATTTCTCACAATAATGTTTTAGCTCATCAAATAAATTTTTTAGAGGCTCTTTAAATTTTTCTTCATCAAAGTCACTTACATTAGAAAAATAAACTGCATTCTTCAAAGGCATCATTGAAAACTCAAGACAGACAAGTCTTAATTGTTCAACCATTCTTGCTCCACCAATCATTCCTATACTTACTCCACAAATTCCAACTGGTTTTTCTTTATATTCTTCATAAAAGTTATCTAGAAGAAGTTTTAATTCTCCTGGAAAAGAATGGTTATATTCAGGGGAGACAATAATAAAACCATTTGCTTTTTGAAAAATTTCAGAAAGCTTGTTTCTTTTTTCTTCTTCCATCTCACCAGTAAAAGGACTATCTAACCAATCTCTTGGATTTATTAGTTGAGAATCAAATCCATAACTTTGAGCCTCTTTTAAAACAAAATTAGCAACTTTTAAAGAATTACTACCCTTTCTACCCGTTCCTAAAATTATTGGAATGAATGATTTCATAATTTAATTATATCTTAAAAGTCTTTAAGAATTTTTTGAATTCATTTTTTAATTCTTTGTTTTTAAGAGCAAAATTTGCTATCGCTTTTAAATATCCTATTTTACTTCCACAATCGTAGCGAATGCCTTTAAATTTAAGACCATATACTGGTTTTATCTTTAAAAGTTCATTTAAAGCCTCACTAAGTGTAATTTCTTTTCCTTTTTTTGGTTTTAGTTTTTTTAAGATCTCGAAAATATCTGGTTCTAAAATGAATCTTCCAACAATAGCCAAATTTGAAGGAGCATCTTTAGCTTTTGGTTTTTCGAAAATCCTTTTAATTTTTAAAATATTTTTTTCAACTAAGACTCCTTCAATGATTCCATATTTTTCTACATCTTTTTTATTTACTTTTTCTAAAGCAATAACAGGACTTTTATACTTTTTAAAAATATTTATCATTTGCTCTAGACAAGGCATTCGGCTGTCAATAACATCGTCAGCAAAAAGGACAGCAAAGGGTTCGTTTTTTATTAAATGACTAGCACAAAGCAGAGCATGCCCACTTCCTAAAGGTTCTTTTTGTCTTACATAAGCAAAATTAGCTAATTTTGAGATAGCTCTTATTTCTTTTAAAAGGCGGTAATTTTTGTTTGAAATTAGTTTCAATTCAATCTCGGGTGCATAATCAAAATAATCTTCAATTGCTCTTTTATTTCTTCCAGTGACAAAAATTATATTTTCAATTCCAGAATTTACTGCCTCTTCAACAACATACTGAATGACTGGTTTATCAATTAGAGGTAACATTTCTTTTGGTTGAGCTTTAGTTACTGGTAAAAATCTTGTTCCTAAGCCAGCTACAGGAATGATAGCAGTTTTAATAGTTTTGGTCATTTTTTGCATTCTCCTTTATATTTGATTTTAACTCCAGCTGCTTTGGCCATGCATTCATTAGAATAAGTTTTGTTGTTTGTGCCGCAAACAGGATTCCATTCTTGAGTACAAAAAATTGGCCTAGATTTTTTGTGTTCTTTAGGTTTTTTTAAAAAATAAAAGATATTTTTTAAATTGCTCTCTGGTTTTTTTGAATTTTGTTTTGTTTGAGCAAAAATATTAAAAGTTAGCGAGAAAATAATTAAAATAACAAAAACTTTCATTTTAAAGTTAATTTTAACATATTTCGTTTAAAATTAATTTATGAAGGAATTTAAAAAATTTGGAAAGGGTGAAAGAACTTTTGAGGACTATTTAAACTCACTAGCACAGACTTATTTTCCTGGTAATCGAGAAAAAGATAAAAGAGCAAGGGAGTTATTTAAAAAAGAAATTCTCGGTTTAATTACCGACGAAGAAAAAAAGGAATTAGAAAGTTATTTTCAAGATCAAGAGAGAGAATTTTATAAACTTTTTGATCTTTCTTTAAAAAATCCTGAAAAATTTGTCTTAGTGAATATAAGCGAAGGAAAAATGATTGAGGCTTCTGAAGAAGATGAAAAAACAATTTGGACATATGGGCTTGGTGGTTGTTATTCTTGTTTAATATTTGCTAAAAAAGAAAATAATAGTTTTTGTATTTTAACTCATTACCCACAAAGCGAAACAGAAGAACATTTAAAGCAAATAGAAAGATTAATTAAAGGGAAACCAGAGATAATCACTGCCGAAAGAAAACTTACTTTAATTTTTAGTCCTTTACTAGCAGTCACCGGACCAATTAGTTTTCCTAAAAAATTAGAAATGATTTCTAATCATATAAAAAATTTATTTGGCGGAAGTGTGATTGAAAAATTTTATCCAATTGAACCTCTTGAGTGGGAAAACTATGGCCTTTTAATTGCTAAAATAGGTAAAGGATTAAGTTATAAAACTTGGTTTGAAGAAGAAAGTTTTGAATGAGATTTTAAAGTTTGGAATTAAAAAGTGAAAAGACAATTTTGAATAAAAGTTTTTATGATAAAATTTTATGATGAAAAAAATAGGCATTATCGGTCTAGGAATAGTTGGTAAAACCCAAGATGTTAAGATTAATTAAAAAATCAATTTTTGTTCTTAAGAATTATGGTTTGAAAGTTTTTTTGATTAAAGCTATAAAGTGGCCAATTAATAGAATAAATCTTCTTTTAAGAAAAGACTCTCATAACCAGGAAACCTTGGAAGAAGTTAAAAATATTTTAAGCGGTAATCAATTAGATTTTCTTTTTATTGATGGTGATCATACTTATGAAGGAGTTAAAAAAGATTTTGAAATGTATAGTCCTTTAGTTAGAAAAGGAGGAATCATTGCGTTTCATGATATTATAAATAAAGATCCCTTAAGGAAAGATATTGAAGTGCCTAAATTTTGGTCAGTACTTAAAAATCGCTACAGAATTAACGAGATAATTTTTGATAAGTTTAATTATGGTATAGGTTTAATATTTTTATAAGCTTAAATAATAATTTTAAGATGAAAATTTCAGTAGTTGTACCAACAATAAGAGAAAGTTCTATAAGAAGATTTATTGGTGAATGGGGAGAAATTTTTGATAAATATAAAATTAATTTAATTATTATTGAAGATAATCCTATTAAATCTTTTGAAATAAATAAGAATTTAAAATTTCCAATCTTTCATTACAGTTGGGAGGATATAGAAAAAGATTTGGGAAAAGATAGTTGGATTATTCCAAGAAGAACTTCAGCAATTAAAAGTTATGGTTTTTGGAAAGCATATCAGATGAAAAGTGATATGATAATAGCTTTGGACGATGATTGTTACCCATTAGAGAATTATATTAAAAACTTCAATAAGAATAATTTTATTAAATCTCATTATGATGCATTGTTTAAGAATACATACCGGGAAATAAAATGGGTTTCAACTATCAGATTAAAAGACAATATTAGGCCAAGAGGATTACCTTATAAACAAGTGGAAGATATTATTGATCCAAACAAGATTATTTTAAATCATGGTTTATGGGCAAATGTTCCAGATTTTGATGCTATTACTCAATTAAAATTTAAAAGATTCCCCAGAATTGAAAATTATTTTATTCAACAAATTATCCCTGTAGGGAAATATTTTCCAATGTGTGGTATGAATTTAGCATGGAAACGGGAATTGACTCCAGTAATGTATTTTATGTTGATGGGTAAAGACAAAAATGAAAAACCTTGGGGTTTTGATAGATTTGATGATATTTGGGCCGGAATTTTTATTAAAAAAATTTGTGATCATTTGGGTTTTAGGATAGTTTCAGGTTATCCGGTTATTTGGCATGATCGAGCAAGCGATCCTTATAAAAATTTAGAAAAAGAAAGGAGGGGTATAAAAATTAATGAATATTTATGGAAAGAGGTAGATAGGGTTAAATTAACTAAAGATAATTTAAAAGATTGCTATAGGGAGTTAGTTATTAAGCTTAAAATAAAGGGCGATTATTTTAAAAAATTGAAAAAATCAGTTAATATTTGGATAGAATTGTTTTAGTTTTTTAAAATCATGAGAAAAAAATTAGGTGCAGGGATAGTAACTTATAACAAAAAAGAATTATTTCAAGAATGCTTAAATTCTTTATTAAATCAGACTTTTAAACCAGATAGTATTTATATATTTGATAATGCATCAACTGATGGCACAACAGAATTTATTTTAAGATTATTTTTTAATGATTTGGTCTATAACCAAGACTGGATTAATAGTATTTTTAATAATGTAAGAATCTTTTATAAAAGAAATAATGAAAATATGGGAAGCTCTGTGGGTTTTTTTGAGCTTTCAAAAAAAATGTTTGATGATGGGCATGAGTATATTTTGATTACGGATGACGATGTTTTATTTAAGGAAGATTATATAGAAAGATTGCTAAATTTTACAGAAAAAAATAACTACAAAATGGTAACATCTTTAATGGTTGAGAATTTTAAAGATTTTAAAGTAAAAAGTGAAAGTCCTATTTTTGCTGGTGGTTTAGTTTCTAGAGATGTTTTTGAAAAAATAGGTTTTCCAGTTAATGATTATTTTATATATTGGGATGATGTTGAATTTGTTATTAGAGCTGAAAAAGCCGGCTTTAGAATACAAGTTTGTAAAGAGGCTTTTTGTATTCATGACCAATTTAGGTTTAATAAAGAGGTTATAAAAAAACAAATTAATTTTTTAGGATTTAAAAAAGAGTATTCTAATACAAATGATTGGAAATTTTATTATGCTTACAGAAATATGGTAATAACTTTAATAAAGCATAAAAAATTTTTTGATTTATTTGTAAAAATTATAAGAGCAATAATTTTGGCTTTTATTTTTTTAATTTATAAAGAAATAAATAAATTTAGATTAATTTTATGGGGATTAAAAGATGGTTTATTAATGCGAAAAGGTAAAAATGAAAAAGTTTTCAAATTTAAGTAATAATTAATATGAAAAAACTATCTTTTATTATTCTAACCTATAACTCAGAAGACGATATAAAAGATTGTTTGGATTCTTTGTTAAAAAATTTTGATTCAAAAGAAGCAGAGATAATAATCTGGGATAATGATTCATCTGATAATACAAAAAAGATTTTAGAAGATTACAAAAAATTTGATTTTATAAAAATTATTTTCAATAACTCTAATATTGGTTTTGCTGAAGGAAATAATGAAGCAAGTAAGTTTGCTAATGGTGAATATATTTGTTTGTTAAATGCGGATACTATTTCGGATTACAAGGTTTTTAAGGAAATTTTATATTATATGGAAAATAATAAAGAAATAGGAATCGTTGGCCCTAAATGTGTTAGCGAAAATGGTGTTATTCAAGAATCATACGGTTATTTTCCTACCATTCTAAGAGAATTTTTAGGTAAGTTTTTTATGTCATTATACCTAGAAAAAATACCTCTAATAAAAAAACTTAAAAATAAATTATTATATCAAGATAATCTGAAAGAAGTTGATTGGGTTGGAGGAGCCTGTGCTATTATAAGAAAAAATGTATGGGATAAGATAGGGGGTTTAGATGTTACCTACTTTTTTAGTAATGGTGATATGATAGACTTTTGTTATAAAGCAAAAAATTTAGGATATAAAGTAATTTATTATCCTTTAGTTTCTATAATTCATAAAGGAAGTCGTTCGGTTACTAAAAATCTTCAATCAAGAATAACTGGCTTGAAAAGTGGATATTTAGGAACACTTTATTTCTTTAGTCAACATAATAAAAGTTTAGGTTATGTTTATTTTGTTAAATTCTGTTTTATATTTATTTCTTTAACTAAAGGTATAATAGGTAGTTTGCTTATTGTTTTTAATAGAAAATTTAAGGATTTAGCTTTAAGTCATTTTTATGTTGCTTTGTTTTTATTCAAAAATTTTTTCAATAATAATTTTAAAAAATTATGCAAAGAATAATAATTTGTTCTCCGTCAAAAAATAACATAGTTGGTGGCGTAGAAAGGTTTTGTTATTTATTAAAAGATATTTTAGTTAATAATAATTTTAACGTTGAAATAGTTAGCAAAGAAGATATAGAAAATAATATTTTTTGGAAAATTTTTAAAAAAATAAAAGGTTTAGATTTAATTATTTTAGGATATTTACTAGGGAAACTGGCTAATAAACTGAAACCAGATTTAGTTATTACCAATGGTTTGTATGGTTTTAGTACTAAAATTAAATCAATTAATATAGAACACGGAACTTTTGCTGGTGCTTCAGATAAAATAGATAAAAATATTTTTAAAAAAATAATAAGAAAATATATTTGGGGTTATTTTGAAAAATTAGCTGTTCAAAAAGCAATAAAAGTTGTTGCTGTTTCAAAATATACCGAAGATTTAATTAAGAAATATTATAAAAGAAAAGACATAGAAGTTATTTTAAATGGGGTTGATATAAATTTATTTTCAAAAAAAGATAAATTTGAATCAAGAAAGATTTTCAACTTACCCCAAGATAAAAAATTAATTCTCTTTGTTGGTAGATTAAGCTACCAAAAATCTCCCGAAATTATTTATGAATTAGCAAAAAAATTTGAAAAAGATGATATATTTTTTGTTTTTGCAACTGATAGAGTTTTAAATTGGAATTTAAAAAACGCTATTTTTCTTTTAAATGTTGATTATCAAAAATTACCATTTTTATATTCAGCTTGTGATGTTTTTATTCTTCCTTCCAAACACGAAGGTTTTGCTTTTACTTTAATAGAAGCAATGGCGTGTGAAATTCCTTTTGTTATTTCAAAAGTAGGAGGTGCTTATGAAATTTTAGAAAAAACACCAGAATTAAGTGAGTTTGTTTTAGATAATTTAAATGTTGATGAATGGTACAATAAAATAAAAAAAGTTTTATTTTTGGAAGAAAAGAAATTGGAGAAAATTAGAAAAATAGAAAGAAAGTTTGTCTTAGAAAATTGCTCTTTACAAATTTTTGAAAGAAAATATTTAAATTTGATAATGGGTATAATTAAATAAATGATTGACGTAATAATTCCAACAAGAAATAGAACTAATAGTTTAAAGAAAGTTTTGCCTACTTATTTAAGGCAGAAATATTTAAATAAGATAATAATTATTGATGATGCCTCTGATGAAAATAATAGAAGAGAACTTGAAAATTTATTAAAAATTGACAATAGAATTATTTATAAGAGATTTGAAAAACAAATATTTCTTCCTCAAGCAAGAAATGAAGGGATAAATCTTTCAACAGCCGAATATATTTTTATGGGAGAAGATGATGTTTATTTAGAAGATAATCATCTTGAAATTCTGGTAGATTTAATGAATAAATATAACGCAGATTTAATTGCTGGAAGGAGAATTTATATTAAAGAAAATCAAAACTTTGAAGAAGCTAAAAAAGAGGCTGATAAAGATAAAAGACCAATATTTACTCGATTTCCATTAGAAGGGTATTTTGAGAGATATTTTGAGGAAGAGATCTTAGATCCTTTATTTCTTCATTCAAATGTTTTAGTAAAAAGAAAGGTGTATGAAAATGTTTTATATGATCCTTGGTATAGAGGAAATTCCTTTAGAGAAGATTTAGATTTTTTCCTTAGAGTTTCTGAGTTGGGGTTTAAAATGGTTTTAACTAATAAAACTTCTTGTTTTCATATAAAAGATTCGATTAATAAAAAAGGTGGGGCAAGAATGAAAAGATTGATTTATGAATACTATGTATGGAAAAATACATTTTATTGTTTTTACAAAAATAGAAGGATTTTAAGAAAAAAATTAAAGATAAAATTTCCCTTACTTCATGCTTTCTTATCTTTAATTTTGAGGTATCCTTACGCTTTATATAGAAGAATAATATGGAAAATTCATCAAAGAAAAAACTATTAATTTTTCTTCACAAGTTCCCTTATCCAGATAATGACAGCACTAAATTTAGGATTTTAAATTCTGTAATTTTACCTCTCAGACAATATTTTGATATTAAAATTTTTGTAGTTACTTATGAAAATATAAAAAAAGAGGATTTGAATTTTCTAAAAAATATTGCTCCTTTAGAGTTTTATATTTTTCCTAAGTGGAGATTTTTTTTAAATATTTTATTAAACTTTTTTAGCTTTAGACCCTTTCAGACAGAAATGTTTTTTTTTAGAAATATTTTTTTGAAATTTCAAGAAGAAGCTAAAAAATTTGATGTAATATACATTCATACTGTCCGTTTAGGTAAATACATAGAAAAATTGTCTCCAGAATTAAGAGAAAAGATAATTCTTGATTTTAATGATTCAATTGCGATGCATTATTTAAATGGCTGGAAATATTATCCATGGCATTTAAAATTTGGAATATTATTTGAGGGTTATAAATTATATTTTTATGAAAAGTTACTACTTAAAATTTTGAATAATTTTACGATAGTTTCAGAAGTAGATAAAGAATTTATTCTTAAAAATGTTAAAGAGGATTATATGAAAAATAAAAATTTTATTGTTACTTACATAAGCGCAAAAGTTAAAGACATCGAAAAATCAAATGTCGTAGATAATAAAAATGCCAGTAAATACATTTGCTTTATGGGTAATTTGAGATATTATCCTAATTGTGAGGGTATTATTCATTTTTTAAAGGATATTTGGCCATCCATTAAAAGAGAGTTTAAAGATTTAGAGTTTTTAATAATCGGCGATGTTGATAATTCCTTAAAAAAGAAATTTAAAAAAATAGATGGAGTTAAATTTTTAGGTTTTGTAGCTGACCCTACTTTAATAATTTTGAAAAGTTTAGCCTTTGTCTCACCGGTTAGAATTGGGGCTGGTTTACAAGGAAAAATTGTTGAAGCTATGGTATTGGGTCAAATTGTTATTTGTTATTATTTGAATATAAAAAAAGTGAATGGATTTGAGGATAGAAAAAATATTATGATATGTAAAGATTTTAACCCCACCGAATGGGTAGAAGCTTTAAAATTTATTATAAATAATCGAGAAGAAGCAGAAAAAATTAAAAAAATTGCTAAAAATTTAGCTTTAACTGAATTTACTCCCCAAAAGGTTTGGGAAAAATACTTTTTTATTTTTAAAAACGTCTCTAATTATGAAGAATAAAAATATATTAATTGTTAAAATTGGAGCGTTGGGCGATGTGGTAAGAACAACACCTATTTTGAGGGTTTTAAGAGGAAATAGAATATACTGGTTAACAAGCAAAAAGGCTATTCCCCTTTTGCCATCTAAAGGGTATTTTATAAAAAAAATTTTTTCTGTCGAAGAAATAAATAAGCTTAAAAATATTAAATTTGATTTGGTGATTAATTTAGAAGAAGACCTGGAAATTGCTAAATTTATAACGAAAGAGTTAATTTATAAAAAAATTATTGGTGTATTTTACTCTGAGAAAGAAAATAAATTAAGATATACAAAAGAATCTAAGAAATGGTACGATATGAGTTTAATTTCAGAGCTTGGTTTAAAGAAGGCTAATAAACTGAAATGGGAAAATAAATTATCTTATCAGGAAATTTTATTTTCAATGATAGGTAAAAAATTTAAGGGTGAGGAATACGTAATTAACTATAAAGTTCGAAATAATTTTAAAAATAAACCCAAAATAGTAGCTATAGAAAAAAATGTAGGAGAAAGATGGCCGATGAAAAGATGGCCTTTTTATCATTTTTTAAAACCTAAATTAGAAAAGATGGGTTATAAAGTTTTTTATTTAAAATATTACCGAGACATTATAGATTATGTAAGAGAAATAGATAAATGTGATATTTTAATTTGTGGCGATACTTTAGCAATGCATTTAGGTTTAGCTCTAAAAAAGAAAATTTTAGCTATATTTATTTGCACATCTCCTTCTGAAATTTATGATTACGGCATGATGGTAAAAGTTGTTAGCCCAAAACTTAAACAAGCTTTTTATAAGAAAAGTTATGATAGAAAATTAGTTTCTGCTTTAAAAGTTAAAGATGTTCTAAGTAAATTTTATGAATTGTTAAAGCTTTAATTCTGTTAGTTTCTACTTAATACCAAAATACTTTTTACAAATTTCTATTCCTTCTTCTAATTTACAAAATTTTGCTTTAGGATTTAAATTTTCTTTTTTACCTTCACTTAAATTATCAACAACAATAACTTTATGGCCATCATTTATGAGTCTGTTCGTTAAGTGACTTCCAATAAATCCTGCTTCACCAGTGACTAAAATTTTTGCCATATTCTTAAATTATAAACTAGAAAGCATTATTACTAGATATAGACTATTATAAGGAGAGATTAAATGAGATTGAAATTTGAGTAAATAATATAAAATTATTGAGCCATTTGTTGAAGAGCCTATAACTAGATAAAGTTTCTTATGGTCTTTTAAGTTATGGTTATGATATTGGTTTTTAACTTTAAGAGATCTAAAGTAGTCTTTATTCCATGTTTTATTGGAAAAAGTTTTGACTCGCCCGCGCGTGGATAATAAGGAATATTTATTTCATCAAATTTGAATCCAGCTAAAATTGTTTTTATTTTTAATTCTTGAGATAAAGGCATATCGCCTGATTCAAGATTTATTTTCTTTAAAATTTCTTTTTTAAAAATCATCATTCCTGATTGAGAATCTTTTAGTTTTAAGCCAAAAAGAAAATTTGCTAATAAAGTTAAAAATTTATTTCCTAAAACTCTTGTAAAATTTAAAGAATTTTTATTTTGTAAAGGAAAACGAGAGCAATTTAAAAAATCTAAATTATTTTTTTCTAAATATTCCACAACTTCTAAAATTTTTTCTCCTGGATATTGAGCATCAGCATCTAGGGTTACAATAATATCTCCCTTTGCTTCTCGGAAACCTCTTTGTAAAGCATAACCATAACCTTGTTTTGTTTCTTTTACAACTTTTGCTCCCAATTTTTTCGCAACTTCTGCTGTTTTGTCACTTGAGTTATTGTTAACAACGATAATTTCTAGTATTTTTTCTGTTTTTGGTATTTTATTTAAAGTTTTAGCTATGCCTCTTTCCTCGTTATAAGCTGGTATAACTATAGAGATTTTCATATAAAAATTTTAAAACAAAATTTTTGTAGATATCCACAAATTTACTTGCAATTTTTTTTGAGTTTTTATAAAATTTTCAAAATTTATGAAATGGATTTTGACTGTTATTTTTAATTTTTTAGTTTGTATTTTTCTTTTATTTTGGGGTTTTTTAGCTGGATATAATCTTAGAAAGATTACAGCAAGGCTTTACGATAAATATCAACTTTATCTTTTAGAGAAAGAATTTTCTAAAACTCCCTATGCAATTGAAATGAGAAATGACTTTTTTGGAGGGAATACTCCTCGGGAGGCTTGGAAAAAGTTTAGAAACGAACTTCAAGCAGGAAATTTAGATAAGGCAGTTAACTATTTTTGGGGTATTTGGGGAGATGAAAAAGAAAAAAAGCGCTGGAGAGAATATTTAGAAGAAAAGAAAGATAGCATTTTAAAGTATCCTGAAAAGTTAGTTTTTTCTAAAGAGCTTTTAAATGAAGATCTTTTTGACGAAGAAGTAGGCGCGATTTTAGCTAGAAAAGAGAATGGAAAACTTTATGGCGGCGAAATTGTTTTTAGAAAAAATCACTATACTAATCTTTGGAAAATAAGAGATATTGATGTAGATGAAGATTTTTCTTATAGTTTAGAAGAATATTATAAAGAAGCCTACAAAGGTTTTGAAAATTTTGTTCATTGGAAATTTACAGAAGAAGAGAAAGTAGAACAATCAAAATTGATTACCCAACATTATTATAGAGATAAAATGCTTGTTGAAAAAGCTTATGAAATCTTATATGGAGAAAAATTAAAGTAATTATGACAATAAAATTATTTTTAATTTTATTGTCACCGATAATAATTTTAGGTAGTTTACTTTCTTATTCTCCTTATAATACTCATCAGGTTTTAACTGAACAAATAGCAGAATTTTATAATCTAACTACTAATGAAAGAAGACTGACAGCTCAAGAAATTGAGTGGATGAAACAAGGAGCTGCTGATGAAGATTATCCACCAAGATGGTACAATCATTTTTATAATCCTTTAACTGGTAAAGGTTGGACGGGTTCAAGATTAGGTAAACTTAATGCTCAACATGTTTTAAATAAATTGAAAGAATTAGGTTTAATGGTTTATGATCCAGTAAGTTCTATTGAGTGGGCAAAAAATCATTATTTTCAAGCAAGAGAAGATGATTATTGGACTTGGGATTTTGGTATAGCAAAATATGGTGAAGGTGATTATGAAAAGGCATTCAAAACATTAGGACATATTTTGCATCTTTTAGAAGATCTAACTGTACCAGAACATGTAAGAGACGATGCTCATCCAGATTTAGGAATTATTGGAGAGATATTTAAGAATCTTCAAGATGGTTCTCCTTATGAATCATGGGCTAAAGAATATACTCTTTCAAATTACAATAAAATTAATCTAGCTAAAGAGCTTTTTGAAAAAGGCCAAATTCCTTATGAAGTTAGTTCTCTTGAAGAAGCTTTTCATAATCTTGCTTTATTTGTAAATGCTAGCTTTTTCAGTCCTGATACAATAGGAGTTCCAGAATTTCCTGAACCAGATATAAATAAACTTGAGATAAATAAAGATCTTGTTTACTATAAAAATACAGTCGTGGCTAAACTTGAAAAAGAAGGGATAAAAGTGGTTAAAGAAATAGCTCCTTATATTTGGGAGAAAGTTACTCCAGAACTTTTAAAATATGGAGCAGGTTTAGTTAATTTGTTTTTGAAAGAAGCTGAAAATACAAAACAAGATGCTGATATTATGAGTTATTATATCTACAGAACTTCACTAACTCAAATGGGGGAAAGAATATTAAGTTGGAATATTTATCATACTTCACCTTTGATGCAAATTATAAGATTCACTAATTCAATAGATAAAGTAAAAGGTAAAATTACTCTTTCCTATTATAGTTTGAAAGACAAATTTTTAAAGAAGACTAATGAAGTTAATGAGGATCAAATAAAAAGTGAAGAAATATCTCAAAAGGATGTAAGTTTATGGAAAAATCAAGTAATTGAAGATAGTAACCTTTCAGTTAAAGAAGAATCAAATAAAATTGAAGAAGAAAAAAGTTTTCAAAAAGAAGGAAAAGTTGCTGGATTAATTTCAGAAGAGCCCAAAAAGATTCTTGAGGACAAAATTGAAATTTCTGAAAATAAAGTCACTGAAAATAAAATTTCTCAAAAAGACTCTAAAGTAAATAAAATAGAAACTTTAAAACCCTTACCAACATTAATTAAAAAACAAAAATCTGATGAAAAGCCTGAAGAAGATAAAGAAAATAAAAAATTACAAGACTCGAACAAAAAAGACGCTCGTCAGCCGATTGTAATTGGTGGAGGTTATAGTTCAACTCAACAATCTGACTCTAGTAGTTCAAAATGCAAATTTGATAGTTCAGAGAAGTTTCCTAAAGTAATAATTAATGCAATAAAATTTGAAGGAGAAAATTCTAAAGATGAATTTATAGAACTTTATAATCCAAATAATTTTGAAGTTAATCTTTCTTGCTGGTCATTAGCGAAAAAGACAGCTGGAACTCAAAATACTGAATTTAGTCCTTTAGTTACAAAAAAAGAATTTAGTGGTAAGATTCCGCCTTATAGTTTCTTTTTAATAGTTCATCCATCTTCATCTTTAAAAGAAAAAGACTTAGAGTATTCATCATTTTCTTATAGTATCTCTAAAAATAATGTTGTTGCTCTTTTAGATCCTAACAATCAGATTGTCGATCTTGTTGGTTTTGGTGACAATAAAGAGAAAATTAAGGATTTTGAAAAAGAACCATTTATTTTTCAAGACTTACCCACAGGGGCTTTTATAGAAAGAATTAATATGAAAGATTCAGATGACAATAGTCAAGATTTTCAAATAACAAAGCGATCTCCCTATAATTCAAAAATTTCAAAAAGACCAAAAGAAAAAATTTACAAATTAAGCGAACTTGCAAGTTTGAGTCCAGATGATTTTCAAATTTTTCCTCAAAATAGAAAGCTTTTAATCTATGTTAAAGAACCATATTTTCCTGATGATCTTCAGCCAGTAAGTAATATTTTAATTTTTTCAACCTCAATTCAACCAGTCTCTCTTGAACTTACTTATAAAGGGAAAGAAAACACTTTTGTTTTAGATTTTTGCCAGGAAGGAAATTATGAGGCAGAACTTAAAATATATGATAGCGATAATGAACTTAACTTTGTAAGTTTTAAGACAAACTTTACTATAGAAAACTCAGCTTGCACCTTAGAGAGTTTCCCAAAAATTTTAATAAGCGAAGTTTTAATTGAAACAGAAACAAACTCTAAAGATGAATTTATAGAACTTTATAACCCTAATGACTTTGAAATTGATCTTTCAAATTATAAAATAGTAAAGAAAACATCAAGTGGCTCCCAGAAGACAATACTTTCTTCAAATACTCAACCAAAACTTGAAGGTAAAATTCCACCTTATGGATACTTTTTAATTACTAATTCAAGCTCTACTTTTGTAGATATTGCTGATTTAGTTTATCCTTATTCAAGTTCAAAAGCCTTAGCCGATAATAATACAATTTTAATTTTAGACTTAAATAATAAAGTTATTGATAAACTTGGTTGGGGCAGCGCAAAAGACTATGAGGGAAGTCCTTCTAATATTAAAGATGGTTATAGTCTAGAAAGAAAAGTTACCAAAGATTCAACTCCAGAAAGTTTAAGAAACTTCGAGGCTAATTTTGGAAATGCTTACGATACTGATAATAATTCTTTTGATTTTGTTCTTCAACCAAATCCAAAACCAGAAAACAAAAAAATTTCTAAACCACTGCCAACAAGACCAACTGGTTTTAAAATTAAAACTTATTTTTCTGATCTAAATCTTGAGGGAAAATATTTGAGTTGGTATGAAAAAGTAAAAGAAGAAAATCAAATAATAGAGTTAATTTGGAATCAACCATTGATTAATGAATTTCAAGGTTACTCTTATAGAGTTGGATATAAATTTAATAATCAAGAGTCTTTAAACTATCTTCAAGTTCAAGAGCCTATAAGAGATGATTTTTCTCTTGTTAGGATTCCTTTAAATGTCTGCCAACTAAGATCAGGACCTTATGAATTTTTTCTTGAGGTTTATAATGGCGAAGTCTCAAAAACTCTTGCCTCAACTACTTTTTTTAAAGATCCTTTTCTTTTTCCTTGTCCACCAAAAGCACCAGAAGTAAAGTTAGAGTTTGTAAATTTAAATAACGCTCAATTTCCTCCTCTTCCCGTATGGTACTCATCAAATTATTTTCTCAAACTCACTCTTAAAGATCCAGAAGATACAGATTTTTTAGCTACACCTATATCTTGGCAGGAAATACCTCAATATAAAAGTTTTTATTTTATAAAAGTTGCTACTAGTCCAGAGCTTTTAAGTGATGAAAATTTTTTTAAAAGAAAAGATCTTTGGGGGATAGACTATGTAAGATCTGATAGTCCAAATAATCCTAGCAATCAAGCTTTAGAACCAGGGCAGAGAATAATTTATATAGATCTTTTTGATTTTGAAAAAGGTAAAACCTACTATCTTGGTATTAAAGCATTCAGTGTTTATGATTTTCTTTACTATATGGAACAAGATAAACAAACTTTTAGGGATTATCCTTTAGAACCTTGTAAGGTAGGTAGCTTTCGGGCAAGATTTAAAGATGGCCTTATTAATATTACAAATAACTGCATCTTTACTCATTATAATGGATATTATAGTAATTTTTACGATCGAATAAGTTATCCCCAAAACACCGGAATTTGGCAAGATCCAAATTTTTATGATACCGAGAATCATTTAGAACCAATACCTAATATTCCACCTTCAAATTGGCAAGAAGTACCCCTAGAAAAACATGTTCAAAATTATCCTCATCTTCTTTCTTCAACTACGATTGTTACTTTTACAGTTCCAGAAGATCTACCGATTCCTGATTCTTCAAGATTTTTTAAGTATGCAAAATTTTTTCAAGAAGATGGCTCTATTTATTTTGAATTTACTCCAAGAAACAGAATTCCTCAAGTCTGGCGAATTATGGTCTCGCTTAAGACAGTAAAAGATAACACTTTCACCCCAAATATTCCTGGAGAAGAAAATTTTTATAATATGGTAACTCCTATTTTTACAATTTTTAGCGGTCCAGTAAGAGATTTTCCTTCTAAAGATCAAGATGGAAATGATCTTGTCTATAAATTTAAAGTTTTAGATATTCCTCAAGATTATATTTTTGACGAAAATGATATCTTTTCTCTTGTTTTAGAATATTCCCCATATGGATATCCACGACCAAGTCTTCATTTTGATGATTTTAAATATAAATTTAACAACGAATACAGAGAATAAATTATGACAAAAACAATTTCAGGGGAAATTATAGGTATAGAAGCCATACCAATTGAAGTTGAGGTTGGAATTTTAAGTGGCCTTCATACTTTTAACATTGTTGGTCTAGCTGATAAATCTATAAATGAGGCGAAAGAAAGAATATCTCTAGCAATCAAAAGTATTGGCGCTAAACCACCTCTTCAGTTTTCAAAAAAGATAATTGTTAATTTAGCCCCAGCTGATCTTAAAAAAGAAGGCTCTCATTATGACCTTGCTATCACTTTAGCTTTTCTTAAGGCCTCAGGTCAGATAAAAGGAGATATTGAAGATAAAATTTTTATTGGTGAACTTTCATTAAAGGGCCAAATTAGAAAGGTAAAAGGAGCTATTTGTTATGTTTTGATGGCAAAAAAGTATGGGATAAAAGAAATATTTATCCCAAAAGAAAATGAACATGAGGTTAGTTTTATAAAAGGAATTAAGATCTTTCCAATTTCAACTCTTAGAGAGCTTATAGATTACTTAAGTGGAGTTAGAGAATTAAAACCATTAGAAACAAAAGAATTTTCTCCCGAATGGCCAGAAGAAAAATTTTACAGTTATATTAAAGGTTTAGATTTTCTAAAAAGAGTTCTTCAAATTGTTTCAAGCGGCGGTCATCATCTTTTACTTTTTGGTTCTCCAGGTACAGGTAAGTCTTTACTAGCTCAGTCAATAGTTGATCTTTTACCACCACTTAATTTCGATGAGCTAATTGAAGTGATTACAATTCATTCAATTTATGGATCAAAAATTAACTTCACTAGGCCATTTAGATCACCCCATCATTCTGCTTCAGAAGTTTCTATTTTGGGAGGAGGACAAAAAGTAAAAGCTGGAGAGATAACTCTTGCTCATAATGGTGTTTTATTTTTAGATGAATTTCCAGAATTTTCAAGAAAAGTTCTTGAAGGATTAAGAGAACCTTTAGAAAATGGCTATATAGTAATTTCCAGAGCAAAAGAAAAAATAAATTTTCCAGCAAAATTTATATTAATTGCTGCTATGAATCCCTGTCCTTGTGGTTGGTTTGGTGATCCAGAAAAAGATTGTCGCTGCACTTTAAGCGAGGTAAGAAAATATCAGAAAAAAATTTCAGGTCCAATCTTGGATAGATTTGATATTTTTGTAAATGTTCCCAGGATAGAAACCGAAAAGATTTTAAATGAAAGAAAAGAAATAGAAAACATAGGTAAAATAAGAGAGAAAATATTAAAAACAAGAGAGATTCAATTAGAAAGGCAAGGTAAACTTAACAGAGATTTAACCTTTAAAGAGTTAGAGAAATTTATAAAAATTGGGAAAGAAGAAAAAGAATTTTTGATAAATGTTGGCGAAAGACTTAAAATATCTCCAAGAGGTATTCATAAGATTTTGAAAGTTGCCAGAACCATAGCTGATTTTGAAGAGAAAGAAAAGATAGAGATTCAACATCTTCAAGAAGCTTTATGGTATCGTGAAAGTCAAGTTTTTGAAAACCAAGTTTAGTATAATTTTAAATGAAAAGTGTACTTGAAATTAAAAACTTAAAAGATAAAAAAATTTTTTTGAGAGTTGATTTTAATATAACTCTTCTAGGAAATAAGGCAACTGATCTTTATAGGATTAAAGAATCTCAGGAAACTATAAAATATCTTGTCAAAAACGGTGCAAAAGTATTTTTGGTTTCTCATTTTCAAGATCCAGAAAAATTCTCTAAGAAATTTTCTCTTGACAGAATTTTAAAATATGTTAAAAAGTTTTTTCCTTATATAGAATTTTTAGACTTTAAAAAAACTAATGATCTTTTAAACGGAAGATTCACTCCAGTTGGCAAGATTTTTCTTTTAGAAAATATAAGGTTTTTTGGCGATAAAGAAAATGATTTAGAAAAAGCTAAAAATTGGAGTAAAAATTTTGATATTTATGTAAATGAAGCTTTTTCTGCTTCTCATCGAGAGCATATCTCTACCTATTTACTTAGTAAATTTTTGCCTACCTATTTTGGTTTTAATTTTATAAAAGAGGTAAAAAATCTTTCTATTTGGGAAAGAGGAAAAGATATAATTTTAGTTTTAGGAGGTTCAAAAATTTCTACAAAATATCAACTTCTTAAGAATTTTCAAAAAGAAAAACTTGTAAAAAAAATAATTTTAGGCGGAGCTCTTTTAAATTTTTACTTAAAGCAAATTGGTTTTGATATTAAGAAATCTTATTATGATAAAGATTTTAAAGAAATTTTGAGTCCAGAAAAAATACTTTATTTAGATGATGTTGTTTTTTTTAAAGAAAAAATTGTTGATCTCGGGAAAGACTCTTTAAAGAAAATAGAGGAAGAACTTAAAGATTTTAAAGGAATTTTAGTTTGGAATGGGCCATTAGGAGTTGTTGAAAAAAAACCATTTGATGAAGGCACAAAAAGATTTGCAAAGTTTTTAGTTAAAAAGAAATTTTTCAAAATTGTTGGCGGTGGAGATACAATTTCTTTTTTGAATAAAATCAGGCTTTTAAAAAAATTTAACTATGTTTCTACTGGAGGAGGAGCGATGCTTTACTTTTTAGCTCATCGCACTCTTCCAATTTTAAATCTTGTCAGAAAATGAACTTTTTAGGGAGAGAAAGTTTGTTTTTTTAGATTTAGAGTTTTCTTCTCTTATGCCTAATGCTGAAATTCTTGAAATAGGTGG
This sequence comes from Patescibacteria group bacterium, assembly GCA_030549895.1. Taxonomy (GTDB): domain Bacteria; phylum Patescibacteriota; class Minisyncoccia; order UBA6257; family HR35; genus JAUQQM01. Next base: position 97,327 of record JAUQQM010000001.1, read on the forward strand.
TCTTTTAGTTGACCAACGGACTTTAAGGATAGAAAAAGAGTTCGAATATAAGATAAGGCCAAAAAATATCAAGCTTGCTGATCCAGAATCATTAAGGCTTATAAATTACACTCCAGAATCCTGGGAAGATTCAAGACCACTAAATGAAGTTCTTGAAGAGCTAATCCCTATCTTTAAAGACAATATTATGGTTGGTTTTAATATTGCTATGGATTATGCGCGCCTCGAAAGGGTTTTCTTTGAAAATGGCTATATTTTCTATCAAAGAAAATCAGATCCGTTTTATAGGAGAAGGATAGATGTTCTTTCTATAGCTTATGCAAAACTTAAGGATGAGCCCCAGATAAAGTATTTTAGTTTAAGGGAACTTTGCGATTATTTTCAAATACCAATAAAAAAGGAGCATAGCGCCTTAGAAGACTCACGCGCTACATATAAACTTTTTCTTAAATTACTCGAGTTTTAAATTATAATTTAAAATGCAAAGAAAAAGCTTTATCGAGAAAAAAACAATTCTGTTTTTAAATATAGCAGTTTTTTTAATCCTAGTTTTTAGTTTTATAAAATCTCTTGAAGAGACAAAACCAGTAAAAAAAGAACTTAAGAAAGTTTTAAATCAACTTAATTTTTTAAAAAATGAAAACTCAGCTTTGCAAGAAAAAATAGACTATCTAAAGTCAAAATATAATCTAGAGAAAGAGATTAAAAAAATTCTTGGACTTGGTTATGAGGGTGAAAGGTATATAATTGTAAATGAAGAAACAATTCAACTGCCACAAGAAAAATCTTTTAAAGAAAAATTTAAAGATTTAATTAAAAAAATTCTACCATGAAAAAAGTAATTATCATCTTCTTTATTTTATGTTTTTTAGCCTTCATTATTTATCTTATCTCTACCAAAAATTATCCTATAATATTTGTTAATGGCAATTTTATTCCCGCTAAAGATTATTTTTTACATAAAAAGTCGTTTGATTATTTGAAAATAAATTCAAAACCAGAAAATCTTACTGAAGACATCAAAGAGTTATTTTTAGACAAAAAACTTTTAAAAAAGGTAATTTTTAAAAAGTTAATAGATTCTAAAATTTATGAAAAAGAAGTTAAAAGATTAAATTTATATTTAGAATCTGAAAAAAAGCTTCAAGAATATATCAGTCAGTTTCCCGAAACTTTTATCACTGAAATTGAAGCTTCTTATGGTCTTGATTTTGATGATTTTAAACGTTTAGTTTTAAGACCATTTTTCCAAAGGGAGGTTCTTAATGAAAAAATAAATGATTTAGATAACTACTTAAATTCTAAAAAATCTGTTATAATTATTTTACCTTGGGCAAAAATTATCTAGAATGGACAAGAAAATAAGCTTGATTACAAGTAAATATCTTCGAGATGTTCCAGAAATTAAAAGTGGTATGAAAGTAAGAGTAACAGAAAAACTTAAAGAAGGAAAGTTTCAACAGTTTGAAGGAATTGTTATTGCTGTAAAACATGGGAGAGGAATTAATGCAACTTTTACAGTTAGGGGCCAAGTTGCTGGTGAATGGGTTGAAAAAATTTACCCCCTTCATTCACCCATGATTGAGAAAATAGAAATTTTAAAAAAGGGGAAATCTAGAAAAGCTAAACTTTACTTTATAAGAGATTGGCCAGAAAGTAAAATTAGAAAAAGACTAAAATTATAGCGGGTGTAGTTCAATGGTAGAACGTCTCCCTTCCAAGGAGAAGGTTGCGGGTTCGAGTCCCGTCACCCGCTCGGGCCGGTAGCTCAGTTGGTAGAGCGCCGCTATGGCATGGCGGAGGTCACGGGTTCAAGTCCCGTCCGGTCCACAATTTTATTTTGTAGATTTTCAAAGATTAGTTATAATTTTTAATGCCAAGAAAAAAGAGAATTTTTGAAAAATTACCTGAACCTATAATTGAACCTCAAAGCGAAAATTTTTGGGAAGCTTGGCAAACTTTCAATCCAGGAGTACTTTTTTGTGATGGGAAAATTCATTTTCTTTATAGAGCAATAGGATATGATGGTATTTCTAGATTTGGTTATGCTTTTTCTTATGATGGTTTTGAAATAGAAGAAAGACTTCAAGAGCCTGTATATGAACATAAAACTCATTTTCGGGAATTTTCATTTTATTCATATTTTTCAGGTGGATGTCTTGGTGGTGCTGAAGATCCAAGAATTACTTTAATTGAAGATACAATCTATGTTCTTTATGTAGGTTTTGATAATTATTTACCTCAACTTTATATAACTTCAATTAAAAAAGATGATTTTCTTTCTTATAACTGGAACTTTACTAAAGCAATAAATATTTCCCCGCCTAACATTATTGTTAAAAGCGGAGTTCTTTTTCCAGAAAAAATTAAAGGTAGGTATCTTATTTTCTATAGAATCTTTCCTGATATTTGGGGAGATTTTGTTGATGATTTAGAGTTTAAAGAGAAGAAATATCTTCAAGGAGAAATTTTTATAAAAATAAGGGAAAATAGTTGGGACAGTAGAAAAATAGGAGCAGGGGCGCCCCCAATTAAAACTCGCTATGGTTGGCTTTTAATTTACTATGGGGTTAACGATAAAGATCCGGGTAAATATCATATTGGGGCAATGATTCTTGATTTAGAAGATCCTAGGAAAGTAATTGTAAGATCAGAGCCACTTATAAGTCCTTCTGAGTGGTATGAACTTAATGGTCATAAACCAGGAATTTGTTATCCTACTGGAGCAGTGGTTAAAGATGGAAAAATTTTAATTTACTATGGTGCAGCTGATAGTTATGTAGCTGTTGCTTGGGCTAGCTTTGATTACTTTTTAGAAGAGTTAATAAGAGGTAAAAAAGCTTATTTTGAGAAAAAACTTGTAGGTAAAAAATCAAAAACTAGAAAATGATAAAAAGGTATGAAAAAAACCCAATTTTAAGCCCTGATTTTAAATCATCTTGGGAAGCATATGCAGTTTTTAACCCTTGTCCAGTAATTTTTAAAGGAAAAATTTATCTTTTATATAGAGCTCTTTCTTTGCCTCACTATCATCATTTAGCAAGAATGGTTCTTTCTGTCTCAGATATAGGAATTTGTGAAAGTAAAGATGGAATTAATTTTAAAAAAAGAAGAAAATTTATTTGGCCAGAGTATGAATGGGAAAAATTTGGTTGCGAAGATCCAAGAATTGTTGAGTTCGAAGGTAACTTTTACATTTTTTATACAGCTCTTTCTGTTTATCCTTTCTCAAGTGAAGGAATTAAAGTTGGTTTAGCAATCTCTAAGGATTTGAAAAGTATAAAAGAAAAACATCTTATTAGTCCTTTTAATGCAAAAGCAATGAGTCTTTTTCCGGAAAGAATAGATGGAAAAATTTGGGCAATTCTTACAGTAAACACTGATAGACCCCCGGTTGAAATTTGTCTTTGGCAAGGAGAAAGAATTGAAGATTTATGGAATGAGAAAAAATGGATAGAGTGGTATAAAGAGCACAAGAATTGGGCTCTTAATCTTAAAAGAAAAGACAACGACTACATAGAAGTTGGCTCTCCTCCACTAAAGACTCCTTATGGTTGGTTACTTTTTTTCAGCTATATTAAAGATTATTTTTCTCCCTCAAGAGTTTTTACTATCGAAGCCATGCTTTTAGATTTAAAAGATCCAAGAAAAATTATAAGCAGAACAAAATTTCCTCTTCTTTTTCCTTTGCAGCATTACGAAAGGATAGGCATTGTAAACAATGTTGTTTTTCCTTCAGGAGCAATTTTAAAAGGAAAAAAGATTTATCTTTACTACGGAGCAGCGGATACTGTTTGTGCTCTTGCTTTTGTTGATTTTGAAGAATTAATTAAAAAGTTAACCGAGAAAAAAGAATTTCAAGTTATAAAGTTAGAGAAACCAATAATTTCACCAACAGAACTTCCCTGGGAAAGTAAAGCAACATTTAATCCTGGAGTAATTTATCTAGAAGGCAAATTTCATATTCTTTACCGGGCAATGAGCCAAGATAACACCTCTGTTTTTGGTTATGCTCAAAGTGATGATGGTCTACATATTACTTATAGATCAAAAGAGCCAGTTTATATTCCAAGAGAGGACTTTGAAAAGAAAATTATCCCCAAAGGAAATAGTGGTTGTGAAGATCCACGAATCACCTACATAAAAGAAGATAAAAAAATTTATCTTCTTTATACAGCTTTTGATGGTCTTAACCCTCCAAAAGTTGCTTTTTCTTCAATTAAAGTTGATGATTTTCTTTCAAAAAATTGGAACTGGGAAAAACCAAAAGTAATTTCTTTTCCTAATTTAGATGATAAAGATGCCTGTTTGTTTCCGGAGAAAATTAATGGTAAATATTGGATTGTCCATCGCGTTGGTGATGATATAGATATTACTTGTGTAGATAATTTAGAATTTAAAGATTATTTAGGCGAGATAAGATGGATTTGGCCAAGACCTGGATTTTGGGATAGCAGAAAAGTAGGAGCTGGTGCTCCACCAATAAAGACTCCTTATGGTTGGCTTTTGATTTATCATGGAGTAGACGAGAAAGGAGTTTATCGAGTTGGCTTTATCCTTACTGATCTTAAGAATCCTTTGAAAATTATTTCCAGAAGTTACGAGCCATTTATGGAACCAGATAAAGATTGGGAAATTAAAGGATTAGTTGATAATGTAGTTTTTCCTTGTGGGATGGTTATGCTTAAAGATAAAATTTTTATTTACTACGGAGGAGCAGATAAGGTTGTTGGTGTTGCTTTAACATCTTTAAAAGATGTTTTAGCTCATTTAGGGATTAAATGAAAATTAATTTTAAAGATAAAAAACTTTTAGCTTTTGATTTAGATGGAACTTTAACTTTAAGTAAATCAAAAATTAAAAAAAAGATGAAAAAATTACTTTTAGATCTGAGTAATTTTTATTTTATCTTTATAATTGGAGGTGGAAGAAAAAAAGAAATTGAAAGACAAATAGAAGACCTTAGAGACTATGTTTTTCTTGGTGCTGTTTCTGGCACCAGAATTTATAAGAAAGGAAAACTAATATTAAAAGAAAAGAATATGACAAAAAAACAAATTGAACTTATAAAGAAAAATCTTAAATTTTATTTAAAAAGTTTAAAACTTAATTTTAAAACATTTGGCAGAAGAATTGATTTTCGCGGTTCTCAACTTACTTTTTCTTTTTTAGGCGTTAAAGCACCACTTGAAGAAAAGTTAAAATTTTCCAAACTTGATGAGAAAATTAAAATAAGAAAAAAATTAATTTATTATATGAAGAAAAGATTAAAAAATATTGACTCTTCCATAGGTGGCTTAACTTCAGTTGATTTTAATTTAAAAAATCAAAATAAAGGTTCAATGATTTTAAAGCTTGCTAAATTTTTAGGAATTAAAAAGAGGGAAATTTTATTTTTTGGGGATAAAATTTTTCCTTATGGTAACGATTATTCTGTTTTTAAAAAAGGAATAGAATGTATTTTAGTTAAAAATCCAGAGGAGACTTTTAAAATTTTAAAGAAAATTTATGGATATTTTAAAAATAATAATTGAACATTTTTTTAAAAGCTTAAAATTCAGACCAAAAATTTCAAAAGGATTTAAACTTAAAAAAAGAGTTTTATTTTTTGGACTTGGTGGCTCTGGTTTTGGCGGAGAGATTTTAAAATTCCTTAGCAAAAGAGTTATTTTAGTTGAAAAGAATTATAAGTTTAGTTTTCAGCAAAAATTAGATGATTTTTCTACTATTGTCTGTTCTTGGTCAGGAAAAACAAAAGAGATTCAACTTGTTTTAAATGAAATAAAAAAAACAAAACCACTTATTGTGAGTTCTGGTGATCTTGCAAGTAAATTTAAAAATTTACCAACGATAATTTTACCAAAAAATGAGTTTCCTCCTCGTTTTAATCTAGGTTACTTTATTTCTGTTTTTTCTTTTCTTGAAGAAAAAAAGCTTTGGAGAAGACTTCAAAAAATAAATACAAAAAAAATTTTAAAGAAAGTATTGGAAATTTTAGATGATAAATTTTCAAAAGATGTTATTTTAAAAATTAAAAAGAGAATTTCTTTGGTTTATAGTTCAAAAGAAAATTTTCCTCTTGCTTATCTTATGAAGATAAAATTAAATGAAAATTCAAAAATTCCAGCTTTTTGCAATTTTTTTCCTGAGCTTGCTCATAATGAACTTTCTTTTCTTCCAAGATATTCTCGAAAATTTTTGTTTGTTATTTTAAAAGATAAAAAAGAAAAGTTTATAGAGTTCCAAGTTGAAATTTTTAAAAAAATTCTAAAAAATTCAGAAATAATCGAGATAATTTTACCTGAAGAAAAACTCGAAAAGCTTATCTTTGTAAATCTTCTTTCCGACGTCCTTACTTATAAGATTTCTGGTTCGAATATAATAAAAAATAAGACTTTAGAAGTTTTTAAAAAAAAATTTAGGAAAATATGAGGGAGATAAAATACAATAAGAATTTTAAAATAATTACAGTTATTGATCCAGGTGCTGATGATTTTGATTTCATCGAGAATGAATTCAAGATAGAAAAGAACGATTTAGAAGAATTTAAAATGCCCTATCATCTTTCTGATTATGATGTAAGGACTAAGTACAGTTTTTTAGTTATTTCTTTCCCTAAAGAGAAAAATTTTTTAAAAGAGGCCCTTGAAATAGAAAATGTTTACTTTTTCTTTTCTAATACTTTCTTTATTTGTCTTTCTAAAGGAGAGTCACTAGTAAACAAGATAATAGATGATATTTTAGATAACCCAAAAATTTCTCTTCCTAATACTGAAAAATTACTTTATTACATTTTAAAATCCCTTCTTAAAGTTTACTATTCAATTTTAAGAACAATAGATCATGAAATAAATTTTTTAGACAAAAATATAAATAAATTATCACCTCAAATCCTTAACCAGAGAATTGTCTTTTTAAAGAAAAATCTCATTTTATTTTTAACAAACACAAAATCTTTTTATGAAGTTTTTGAAGAAATTGTCAAAAACCGCATGCCAAATTTTAGAAGATATTCTCATCTTTGGGAAGGTTTTTTGGATGAAGTAAATTATATCTATGTTAGGCTTGAAGACTATCAACTTATCATTGATGGCTATCAAAGATCAATTGAAAATATCCTTTCTATCAACATTAACAAAAATATTTTGCTTATAACTTTGATTCAGACATTATTTTTACCTCCAACACTTATAGCTTCAATTTATGGCATGAATGTAAATTTACCACTTGCTCATAAAAATTATGCTTTTTATCTTATTTTATTTTTTATGTTTTTTATAAGTATTCTTTTTTGGCTTTTGTTAATTAAAAAGAAAGGCTAATCAATTATTTTAATTTTAAGCTCTTTGAGTTTTTCTTCATCTAAGTTATCAGGAGAATTCATCATTAAGTCTTGTCCTTCACCAGTTTTTGGAAAAGCAATAACTTCTCTTATTGAGGGTTCATTAAAAATTACCATTAAGAATCTATCTATTCCAGGAGCAATACCACCATGAGGTGGTACGCCATATTTGAAAGCTTCAATAAGATGACCAAACTTTTTTTCTATATCTTCTTTTTTATTTCCCATCACCTCAAAGACTTTAATTAAAATGTCAATATCAGTTTCTCTTAAAGATCCGCCACCAATCTCATAACCATTACAAACAAAGTCATATTGAAAAGCAAACAAACTTTGAGGCTCTTTTTCTAATTTTTCTATCAAATCTTTTTTTGTTCCAGTTCTTTTTATTTTTACGAAAGGATGATGAACAGCGTCCCATCTTTTTTCAGTTTCTTTCCATTCGAACATTGGAAAATCAACAATAAAAGCAAAAGCAAGCTCGTTTGGGTCATTTTTATTTTCTCTTAAATCAGGTTTATCAGTTTTGTATTTTTCTATAACTTCTTGATATTTAAGTCGTGGAAAAGGAACTTTAGTAATTTTTTTCTCTGGAAATAGCTCTTTTACAAGATCTAGGTATAAGTTTTCTATTAAACTTAGAATTTCTTCTTGATCTTCAACCCAAGAAATTTCAATATCTAATTGAGTAAATTCAGGTTGTCTATCACCTCTTGGATCTTCATCGCGAAAGCATCTAGCTATTTGAAAATATTTCTCAAAACCAGCTATCATTAAAAGTTGCTTATATTGTTGAGGTGATTGGGGCAAAGCATAAAATTTTCCAGGATAAAGTCTTGAAGGAACAACATAATCTCTTGCTCCTTCAGGTGTAGATTTTGTTAGAATCGGAGTTTCAATTTCTATAAAACCTCTTTCAGTAAGCCAGTTTCTTATAAAAAGAATAGTTTTGTGTCTGTAAAGAAGATTTCTAAATAGTCTTTCTCTTCGAAGATCAAGATATCTATACTTTAATCTTAACTCTTCGCTTATTTCGTACCCCTCGGTTTCCAAAGGAAAGGGTGGGATGAGGGAGCTAGAGAGAACTTCTAATTTTTCAACTTTTAGTTCGATTTCGCCAGTTTTTATTTTTGGGTTAATTAAATTTTCAGGTCTTTTTTGGATAATTCCTTCAACTTTTAGAGCACCATATTTTGATTTTTTAAGAATTTGAAAACCTGGATTTGTAGAGTCAATGACTGCTTGTAAAATTCCTGAACGATCTTTTAAATCAAAAAAGATTAATTTTCCATGATCTCTAAAATTCCAAACCCAACCATAAAGAGTTACTCTTTTGTTTATAAATTTTAAAGTATCTTCAATGAATATTTCTTTCATAATAAAGTATTAAAGTAAATATCTTCTACTTCATTTTGATTATCTAGGGCCTCAAGTAGTTTTTTTAATTTTTCTTTTCCTTCATCTGAGATGGTTATTATTTCTTTTGGTACCCAAGAAATTTCTATTTCATTTTTTATTTCTTTATTTTCCTCTAAAAATTTCTTAAAATTTTTAAAATCTTCAAGATCAAAATAAACTTCAACAGAATCATCAATTTTTATATCTTTTGCTCCTAAATCAATTAATTTTTCTTCTAATTTTTCATTAAATACATTTTTTTCAAATCTTATAATTCCTTGTTCTTCAAAAAGCCATTTTACTGCACCGCCCTCAGCAAGTTTTCCCCCGAATTTGTTAAGGATTCCTTTAATTTCAGATGTTGTTCTATTTCTATTTTCAGTAATAGCTTTTACCAAAATTGCTACTCCTTCTGGTCCATAAATTTCATAAAAGACTTCTTCAAGATTTTCATGCTCAACTATTCCACTTGCTCTTTTTATTGCTCTTTCAATATTTTCCTGAGGCATTCCTAAAGACTTTGCTTTTTCTATAGCTGCTTTTAATTTGAAATTTCCTTCAACATCTGGCCCTCCCTGTCTTACAGCTACAGTTATTTCATTAGCAAGTTTGGAGAAAAGCTGCCCCCTTTTTTGATCTAAGATAGCTTTCTTATGTTTTATTTGTGCCCACTTAGAATGACCAGCCATAAAAATAATTTTAACTTAATTTTTCGATAGCTTTTTTTACTCTTTGGATTGTTCTTTCTTTGCCTAATATTGAAGCTATCTCAAATGGTCCCGGTGAAGCTTCAAGTCCAGTTAGAGCTACTCTAAATGGCCAAAAAACAAGACCTAAGTCATTAGGAGAAAGTTTTGAAAGTTCTAACTTTATTTTTTCAGGATTAAATTCTTTTTCTTCAATTCCTTCGAGGACATTTAAAGTTTTTTCTAAAAATTCTTTTATAGCTGTAGATGGTGCTTTATTCCAAATTAAAAGTTCAGGTTTATAATCTGGTTCTTCAAAAAAGTAAAATGAATTTTCTATAAGTTCTTTTAGGGTTGAAGCTCTTTCTTTAGCTAAATTAATTATTTTTAAAATATAACTTTCATCTTGGAAGTTATATTTTTCTTTAAAATCTTTATAGGTTAAACTTAAAATTTCACTAGGACTTTTTCTTAGAAGATAGTATCTATTAAACCAAATAAGTTTTTTCTCGTTAAAAACAGCTGGCTTTTTCTGGATTCTTTCAAGAGAAAAAGCTTCAATTGCTTCATTTAAAGAATAAATTTCTCTATCACTTGATTCATGCCATCCTAAAAGTAAAATAAAGTTTATTATTGCTTCAGGCAAAAATCCTTCTTCTTTTAACTCCGAAATACTTGTTGCTCCATGCCTTTTAGAAAGTTTAGAATAATCTTTAGAAAGGATCATCGGAAGATGAGCATATTGGGGAATTGGCATGTTTAAAGACTTTAAGACTATTATCTGTTTTGGTGTATTTGAAAGATGATCTTCGCCTCTTATTACATGAGAGATACCCATTAAAGCATCATCTACTGGAGTAGCGAAGTTAAATAATGGCTCTTCTTCTGATTTTGCTATTATAAAGTCTCCAATCAAGAGTGTATCGAAGATAACTTTTCCTTTTATAAGATCATTTATTTCTAATTTTTGAGGTTCAACTTTTATTCGGAAAACATAACTTCTTGTTCTTTCAAAAAAGCTTATTTCTTCTTTTGTTAGTTTTGAACATCTACCAGAGTATCTTGGAGCAATACCTTGAGATATCTGTTCTAGCTTTTGAGCTTCGAGTTCTTCTTTGGTACAGAAGCATTTATATACTTTTCCTTCTGATTGAAGTTTTTTTATTAGCTCTTTATAAGTTTCAATTCTTTCTGATTGTCTGAAAAAGGAGTCAAATTCAATGTTAAGCCATAAAAGAGAATTTTTAATATCTTCCTCAAACTCTTTTTTAGATCTTTCTTTATCTGTGTCTTCTATTCTTAAGATAAATTTGCCTTTATTTTTTCTTGCAAAAAGAAAGTTAAATAAAGCAGTTCTTGCCCCGCCAAGGTGAAGTTTTCCAGTTGGAGAAGGAGCAAACCTAGTCACCACCATACTAAATTAATTTTACCACTTATGCTAAAACTTGACAAAAATCTAGTTGTGAGTAAAATTTTAAATATTATGTTAGTCAAAACTTTAATGTCAATTTGCTTGTTTATTTTCGGCCGGCGGCCCCTAACTTTTTGATTTAGTTAAGATTTCTAGAAAGTTAGGGGCCGGATCAACCGGCCCTTTTTAATTTTATGGAATTTTCAAAGACAAAAATCCCGACTATTTATGGAGAACTTTATTTTTGGTGTTTTAAGTTTGACGATCAAGAAGTTTATGTAATTACAAATAAACTAAGATTAACTAATCCTGTTAATTTAAGATTACATTCAGCCTGCTTTACAAGTGAGATTTTTGGTTCTCTTAAATGCGATTGTAAAAATCAACTAAATAAATTTTTAAACCAGATGAAAAGTAAAGATTCTTATATGTTAGTTTATTTTCCATCACATGAAGGAAGAGGAATAGGATTTTTTAACAAATTGAAAGTTTATGAAGTTCAAAGGAAACTAAATTTAGATACTTATGAAGCAAACAAATTTTTAGGTTTTCCTATAGATAAAAGAGACTTTTCCTTAACTATTCCAATTTTAAAACATTTCAAAGTCAAAGATATCATCCTTTATACCAATAATCCTTATAAGATTTCTTTTATAAAAAAACTAAAAGAGGCTGGTTTTAAAATTTTAAAAAGAAAAGAAATCATAAGCTTTAATGGCTCGAGTTATTGTCTTAATTATTTACTTACCAAAATAAAGAAAGGAAATCACCTTATAGATGAAAGAATTTTTAAAGAAAAATTTTTAAATGAAGAAATTTAATTAACATGTTTTTTGATCTTCATCTTGATTTAGAAGTTTATCTAAATGAAAATCTGAGGAAGTTTTTGAAATTCGAGAAAAGAAAGTTAAATAGGTTAAATGAAAATTTGCCTTTTGATTTCAAGCAGGCCGAAAGAGTAGGACTTAAGTTTGCAGTAGTTCAGCTTCAAAGTTTGAAATTTGAAAATGGAAAGCTTAAAGAGATAAAATTAAATGAGTTTTTAAAAAATTATGAGATATTTTTGAGGAAGATTAAAAAATTTAAAAAAGTAAAAATTATAAAAAGTAAAGATGATTTTTATTCTTTAAAAAAGAGTCAAATTGGAATAATTTTAGGTGTTGAAGGTATGTATTTTTTGAAGAGTTTAAAGCATTTAGATATTTTATGGAAAAATGGTATTAGAGTTTTTGGGCTTACTTGGAATTTTACTAACAGTCTTGCTGGAGGACTAAATAATCCTGAGGTAGGAGTTAAAAAATTTGGCAAAGAGGTTATTTTTCAGATATTAAAATATAATGGAATTTTAGATCTTGCTCACAGCTCAGAAAAAACTAAAATAGAATTGGCTGAAAAATACCCAGAGAATGTTATTTTTTCTCATAACAATTTAAAGAAATTTAAAGATTTTCCTCAAAATATTTCTGACAAGATCTTAAAGTTAGTCAAAAGAAATAATATTCTTGTAGGCCTTACCTTTTTGCCTAAATCATTAGACGAGAATAACTTTTTGGGGTGGAAGAAGAATTATGATTATCTTTTAAAGTTTAATAAAAAGTCTCTTGCTCTCGGAACTGATTTTTTAGGTTTTTCCTTTCAAGAGTCAGCTCCAGATTGTTTCAACTTTTTAGAGCTTAATAAGAATTTCAAAAAATTTAAAATAAAGAAAAAACTTCTTTTTGACAACGCTTATAAATTCTTTTATAATAAAATATCAACATGGAAAACTTAAAAAAAATCCCAGAAAGAACTAAGCGAGAAGAAACTCCAGAAAAGAAAATAACGCTTGAAGTTTTAGAGGATTATATAAAAGAAAGAAAAGAACTATCAAAAGATGATCTTTCAATTATTGCTAAAGAATTTGGTATACCCTTACAAGAATTAGTTAGAATTTCAGAAGAAATAAAAAAGGAGCTATTTGGAGATTCAAAAGGAGCAGAAATCTTAACAATTACTACAACCTATCATTTAAATCCTTGGGAAATTTCTTATTATCTTTTGGCTAAAAAAAGAATATCTCTTGTAGGTGAGCGTTTAAAAAGTTGGGGAAATTTTGATTTACCGGTAACTTGGACTCAAGAAAAAAATGAAAAATTTTCGAAGATGTTTATAGGTTTTTTAAATTTATCTATGAAAGATATTTTTGGTATTAAAGTTGAAAACGAGACTACAGCTACAGATTTTTATAACAAACTTAAAGAAGTTTTTGAAAAATTTGACGATGAAAATTTAGAAAAAAAATATAAGGAAAATATCAAAAATTATCTTTCTAGCCGAGGACTTTTAAAAGGATATACTGAGAAAGAAAAAGATAAAATAATTACTGAACTATACTGTTCAATTAAAGATGTTCTTAATAGTTTTTTTGATTTTTATGAAAAAGAAGTTAGGGTGAATGAAAATGAAGAAAAATTTAAAAAAGTTATTCAGATAATTTTTGAAGAAGAAAAATTAAAACCAATTTTAGAAAAACTAAATTTAAATAAAGAGAATTACAAAAATAATCTTGGTAAAACAGCTTTTCTAGCATGTATTTTATCAGGAGCAGTTCATTTAGGCGCGGAATGGCCACAAGAAAATAAACCTGGGAAATATAATGAAGTAAGAGAAATTTTAGGACTGCCTTTACTTCATGAATTTGCCCCAGGTGTTTTTTTTGAAAGGTTTTCTTTTACTTTACCAGAAACTGTAGATTCTTTTACTTTAAGATTAATTTTAGGAGACTACTTTAAAAATATAATAGATGTTGCAGCTATTGAAGAGAAAGAAAGCGGACCATTTTTTTCGTTTAAAATTTCAGAAAATACTATTATGTGGCAGGATTTTTTAAAAAGAATAAGAATTTTTGATTTTCTTCATAAGTACTCTAAAGATGAGATTTTTAGTAAAAGTATTGATTTTGAAAAATTTAAATATATTTTTGAAAAGATTCCTCAAGAAAATAGAGTGTATTTTGAGAAAGTTTTAGAGAATATTGAGACTGAGAAAAAAAATTCAATAAACGAGCTTCTTGAAAGAGTTGTTACTTTAATTAAAGTTAACAAATTCATTTTAGAAAGAGAAGCTTTTAAAGCTTTAGTTAAACTTTACGTTGAAGATCCAAAAATCATAGGAGAAATATTTGGAACAAAAGAAGATGTTTTAGAACATACTTTTTTAAATAGTCTAGAGATAAATTTTAAAAAAGAAACAGGAGGAATTTCTTTACCACTTAAAATTCCGTTTGATTACCAAAAATTTTTTCAATTTCTTCTTCATGTTTGATATGTTATAATTTTAAATATGAAAGAAATTAATCCTGGTAAAGAAGTGCCAAAAAAAGTTAATGTTCTAATTGAAATTTCAAGAGGAATGAGAAACAAGTATGAGTTTGATAAAGAAATCGGAATTTTAAAACTAGATAGAGTTTTATGGACTTCAGTTGCCTATCCAACTGATTATGGTTTTGTACCCCAGACTTTATGCGAAGATGGGGATCCTTTAGATGCTTTGGTGCTAACAAGATATAGTTTGATTCCAGGAGTTTTAGTCCAGATACGTCCCTTAGGTTACTTAGAAATGATAGATACTGGCGAGAAAGATGAAAAATTAATAGGTGTTCCTTCAGAAGATCCATTTTTTGAAAAATATAAAGATCTAAAAGACATTCCTGAGGCTTTACTTAATGAAATTTCTCACTTTTTTAAAGTTTATAAAGAACTTCAACCTAAAAAATGGGTAAAGATAATTGGTTGGCATCCAAAAAAGCAAGCTTATAAGTTAATTTTAGATTCTATAAAAAACTATAAAAATGCTATTAAAAGTTGAAAATTTAACTGTAAAATTTGACAAGACTCCAGTTTTAGAAAATATAAGTTTTGAATTAGAGGAAAATGAAGTTTTGGGTGTTATTGGGCCAAATGGAGCAGGAAAAACAACACTTTTGAAAGCTTTAATTTTTCAAGTTCCTTTTGAGGGTAAGATTACTTATAAAGAAGGAACATTAGTAAAAATGGTGCCCCAATTAAAAAACTTAAACAGAAACTTACCTCTTACTGTTGAAGAATTTTTTACTTTTTCAAAAATTTCCCCAGAGGTTTTTAAGAATTTTTTTGACGAAAAATTTCTAAAAAAAACTCTTAGCAATCTTTCAGACGGTGAGCTTCAAAAAGTTTTAATAATTAAGGCACTCTCTCAGAAGCCAGATTTAGTTCTTTTAGATGAACCATCATCTTTTTTGGATCCTAAGAATAAAGAGACAGTTTTTTCAATAATAGAGAAATTCCATGAAAGAGATAAATTTTCTATAATTATCGTTTCTCATGACATTTCCTTAATTTCTTCCATGACTGATAGAGTAATCTGCTTGAATAAAAATCTTGTCTGTGATGGGCCAATAACTCATCTTACTCCAGAGATTTTAGAAAAACTTTATGGTTATAAAGTAATGGCTCATCTTCACCGACACTAAGATGGAGATTCAACAGATTGTAATTACAATAATTTCAGCAATTTCTCTTTCTCTTTTATCTGGTTTTGTAATTTTAAAAAGGCAGTCTTTAATTGGTGATGCTTTTTCTCATATTGCCCTTCCAGGTATTGCTCTTGCTCTTTCTTTGAAAATAGATATTTTTTGGGGGGCTCTCATTTTTCTTTTATTAGGTACATTTTTAATAATTGCTATCAAAGAAAAAATAAAAATATTTTTAGAGGCTGTAGTTGGTTTTATATTTTTACTTTTTCTTTCTCTGGGGAAAATTTTTATAGAAGATGAAGAACTTATAGAGTCTTTATTTGGTAATATTCAAAAAGCTACAACTTTAGATCTTGGAATAGCAATTATAGTCTGTAGCTTCATTATCTTTACTGTTTTAAAGTTTAAAGATAAGTTAGCAATCATTTCTTTTTCTGAAGAATTTGCTCAAGCTGAAGGCATTAATGTCAAAAAAATAGATTTTATTTTTCTTTTAATGATAGCTATGGCAATTGCTCTTGGTATAAGAGTTACTGGAGTTTTACTTGTCGGTTCTTATCTTATTCTTCCTGGGCTTAGCTGCCTTTTAATTACTAAAAGTTTTAATAGGTTTTTGCTTTTATCTGGTTTTTATGGTATAATTTCAAGTTGTCTAGGTATTTTTCTTTCTCGTTTTATAGAACTTGGACCAGCTATTGTAATTTCTCAAAGTTTAATTTTTATAATTTTTTTTATTTTAAAAAGTTTTAAGTTATAATTTTATTTTGCCAGGGTAGCTCAGTTGGTTAGAGCACCGCTCTGGTAATGCGGAGGTCACGGGTTCAAATCCCGTCCCTGGCTCAGAGCGGGCGTAGCTCAGCCCGGATAGAGCGCCTGCCTGTCACGCAGGAGGTCGCGGGTTCAAATCCCGTCGCCCGCGCCGGGGTGTGGTGTAATGGCAGCACGCGTGCTTTGGGAGCACGTAGTTTGGGTTCAAATCCCAACACCCCGACGTATGAGAAAAGAAAAATTTGAACCAGGTTGGTTTTCAGAAAGAGTAAAAAAAGAAATTAAAGAGCAAGCATTTAAGGAAATTGAAGAAGCTGTAAAAGGTAAAGATTTAGATAAGACAAGTTTAGAAAGTTTAATACATAAGATAGTTGAAAAATTAGTTAAAGATTATGTAAATAAGATTCACTCTGAATATCTTTCTTCTCATCCTTTAAGCGATGAAGAAGAAATAGCTATTTCTGATGCTTTTAAAGGTGACACTAGACTAGTAGAGAAAGATCCTAATTTAAGTAAGTATTCTAGTTCTTTCCGAGTTGAAAAAATAATTAAAGAAGTCTCACTCGAGATCTCAAATGAGATTATAAAAGATTTGAAAAAATATAGCTAGCGGGGGATAGTGTAATGGTAACACGCCTGGTTCGGGTCCAGGAGATTTCGGGTTCGAGTCCCGATCCCCCGATAAATTAATGAAACCAAGATTAAAATTTGAGAGCTTTTCCCAATACTATAAATATTTTTCTTTTTTAATTGATAAAGAAAGAGAGGCAACAATTTCAAATTTAAGAGAAGAATTAAAATTACCTCCTAAAGAAAGAGAAAGATCAGGTAAAGCTATTTTAGATCTTAAGGTAGATAAAATAAAAAAGACTTATGGAATGAAATACGAAGTTATTCTGGTAAGAGACGAGATTATAAAAGAAAATGAGATAAATATTGGAGACTTAGTTATTTTAAGTACTGATCCATTTTATGACCCAATTGAGGGAGTGCTTTCTTTTAAGGATAAAAAGGCTATTGGTATCATCGTCAATGAACTAGTTAATTTTAAAGATAAGTTAAGAGTAGATTTATATTGTAATGAGACAACTTTTAGAAGAATGAAAAAGGCTCTTAATATTTTAGCTTTTAAAAAAGAGATTTTCAGAATTCTTTCTGGTAAAGCTCAGCCAAGATTTAAAGAAGAAAAAATAACAATAAAAAATAGCTATCTTAATGAATTTCAAAGAGAAGTTGTCAAAAAAACTCTTTTAGCTAGAGACATCTTTTTAATTCAAGGTCCTCCAGGTACAGGTAAGACAACAACTATAGCTGCTTCAATTTATGAACATTCTAAGCGTGGTTATAGAGTTTTAGCTTGTGCTGATTCTAATACAGCCGTTGATAATTTGATTGAAGCTCTTTTTAAATATAATTTAAAAGTTGTAAGAATTGGACATCCAGGAAAGGTTTTGCCCTCAATTTTAGAACATACTCTTGATTTTCTAATTGAGAAAAACAATCATTTTAAAGAAGCAAAAATTATAAGAGATGAAATTGAAAGAATTAAGGAAAATCAAAAACAAATTAAGACTTCTTTTTCTAAAATAAAAATAAATAAGAATAAAGATTTTGAAATATTCTTTAAAAATAAGAAAGAAATTAAAAGGCTAATGAAACTTGCTTTAAGGCTTGAAAGAGCAGCTATAAAAGAAACTATTATGGGAGCTGATGTTGTTTGCGCTACTAATTCTGGAGCTGGCTCCGAGATTTTAGAAAATTTTAATTTTGATGTAGTTTTTATTGATGAAGCAAATCAAAGTACTGAACCTTCATGCTTAATTCCAATTGTAAAAGGAAAAAAAATAATAATGGCTGGTGATCACGAACAACTACCTCCTACGGTAGTTAATGAAAAGATCTCCCCCTATCTTTCTTTAAGTCTTTTTGAAAGGATGGTAAAAGTTTATGGTAAAGATATTCTTGGATTTTTAAAAGTTCAATACAGAATGAATGAAAAAATTCTAAATTTTTCTAATTATAATTTTTATCAAGCAAAAATAATTTCATCTCCGGATGTTAAAAACAGACTTCTGGAGGATATTGTAAAAAAACCTTTAATTGAAAAGTTTTCAAGTCAAATTTCCGAAATTTTAAATCCAAGAAAACCAATTTGTTTTGTTGATATTGAAAGTAAAGAAGATCAATATCCAGGAGCGACATCTATTTTCAACAAAACTGAGGCAATTGTTTTGAAAATAATTTATGAAAAACTTCTTGAACTTGGTCTTAAAAAAGACGAGATAGGCATTATTAGTCCATATAAAGATCAAACAAGACTTCTTAAAGAAATAATAGGACAAGAGGTTGAAATTAAAACTGTTGATGGCTTTCAAGGAAGAGAAAAAGAGGTAATTATTATTTCTTTAGTTAGAGCTAATGAAGACAAGAAAATTGGTTTTCTTTCAGAAAGAAGAAGACTAAATGTAGCTCTTACTAGAGCAAAAAGAAAACTTATAGCTATTGGTAATGCAAACACTCTTAAATCTTCAGAACTTTATAGAAAACTACTTTACTATTTTAGCAAAAATAACTCTTATATAAAGCTAGATGTTAAAGAAATTCTTGATAAAACTTGAATTTGTTAGATTATTATTTTACTAAAATATAAAATAAATACTTTTCTTTAACTTTTTGATCTTTTAAAAATTCAAAGGTAACAAGAAAATTTCCTTTTAAGTTCCATTTATGGTAAATTGTAAGATCATCATTTATTTTTATGTTTTCTTTTTCTCCATCACCCCAATCAACATTTAAAGCTTCATAATTGGATTTTTTTATGTAAAAACCTAAAGAATCTTCTTTTTTAAGAATAATTGATAGATTTTCAAATTTTTCTTTATTTTCAACTATTGATTCAACTTTCTTTTTTATTTTTTGAAAGTTATCTTCGACTTTTTGCCCAACATTTGTAACTTTTTCTATAAAATTTTCAACCCCTTCTTTTAAATTTTCTATTTCCTTTTTTATTGGCTCTTTAATATAATAAAAAGACTCTAGCTTTGTTGGAATTTTGAAAATTTCTTGTTTGGGGAATTCAAAAATTTGAGCTTTTGAAAGTTTTGCTTTTATTTTTTCAAAAATGCCTGAATTTAAAATTAAAAATATTAAAGAAAAAATTAGAACCCCTAAAAACCAATAAGTTAATGTTTTTTTAAGATAATCTTTAAATTCTTTCTCTGGTTTTAGCATGAAAATTATGTTATAATTAATTATAGCCTAAAATTAAAATTAATATGATACCATTTAATAAATTTACTTTTAAAGCTCAAGAAGCTCTTCAAAAGGCCCAAGAAAAAGCTATTTTACTTCACCATTCAGAATTAAGGGCAATTCATCTTCTTTATGGTCTTTTAAATACACCAGAAAATCTTTCTTTAGATATTCTTAGGAAATTAAACGTAAATATAGATGCCCTAGAAAAAGTTGTTAATGACGATTTAGCAAAACTTCCCCGAATTTTTACTGTTTCTCCTAGCCAAATTTATCTTTCAAATGAAACTGTCCAAATTTTAGACGAAGCTAAAAATTTTTCTCAAAAGTTTTCTGATGAGTTTGTCTCGTGTGAGCATATATTTTTAGCTCTTCTTTCAGTAAGGACAATGGCAAGATATATTTTAGAAAGATATGGGGTTAATCTTGATAAAGCTCTTAAAATTCTTAAAGAGTTAAGAGGAGATCAGAAAATAGTCGATGAAAGCCCAGAAACAAAGTTTAGGACAATTGAAAAGTATACCCAGAATTTGACAGACTTAGCAAAACAAAGGAAACTTGATCCAATTATTGGTAGAGATGCAGAAATAAGAAGAGTTATTGAGATTCTTTCAAGAAGGACAAAAAATAATCCTATTTTAATTGGAGAGCCTGGTGTAGGAAAGACAGCTATTGTTGAGGGGCTTGCTCAAAGAATTGTCTCAGGCGATGTGCCAAATAGCCTTAAAAATAAGGAAATTATATCTCTTGACATCAGCTTGATGATAGCTGGAACAAAGTTTAGAGGAGAATTTGAAGAAAGATTAAAAGCTTTTTTGAAAGAAGTCTTATCTAATAAAAATAGATATATAGTCTTTATTGATGAAATTCATACTTTAGTCGGAGCGGGAGCTGCTGAAGGAGCTATTGATGCTTCAAATATTCTAAAACCATCTCTTACTAAAGGTGAATTTCAAGTGATTGGAGCTACAACCTATCATGACTATAAAATTTATATCGAAAAGGATCCTGCTTTTGAGAGAAGATTCCAACCAGTTTATGTTGAAGAACCGTCAGTTGATGAAGCGATAGCTATTTTAAGAGGACTTAAAGAAAAATATGAAGTTTATCATGGAGTAAAAATCTCAGACTCAGCTGTTATTGCTGCTGTTAATCTTTCTGTAAGATATATTACTCAAAGATTTTTACCTGATAAAGCAATAGATTTAATAGACGAAGCTGCTGCAGCTCTTAAACTTGAAAGAGAAAGTACTCCTACAGAAATAGATAATCTTCAGAGAAAACTTAAAATGCTTGAGATTCAAAAAGAAGTTATTTCAAAGGAAGAAGGAAGGCAGCAAGAACTTAAAAAAATAGAAAGAGAAATAAAAAAGATTAAAAAGGATCTTGATAAAATGATCAAAATTTTTAATGAGGAAAAGGAAGTTGTAGCCAAAATTAGTGAGCTTAAGATGCATATTGAAAATCTTAAAGAGGATGCTAGAGAAGCTGAAAGAAATAGTGATTTTGGGAGAGTTGCTGAAATTCTCTATGGCGAACTTCCATACTATCAAAAGAAATTAGAAGAACTAGAGAAGTTTCTTGAAAATAAAAAAATGAAATTTTTAAAAGATCAAGTAACTGACGAAGATGTTGCTAAAGTAGTTTCTCGTTGGACAGGTATTCCAGTTGCTAAACTAATGGAAAGTGAAGCTCAAAGACTTGCTCGAGCTGAGATAGAACTTAAAAAGAGGGTTGTTGGTCAAGATGAAGCTATTGAAGCAGTAGCTAATGCCCTCCGTCGAGCTAGAGCAGGTCTTGCTGATGAAGATAGACCCCTTGCTTCATTTTTATTTTTAGGGCCAACAGGTGTAGGTAAGACAGAACTTGCTAGAGCCCTTACTGAATTTATGTTCAACGATGAAAAAGTTATGATAAGACTAGATATGTCAGAATATATGGAACCACATTCAGTAGCCAAACTTATTGGTTCTCCTCCTGGTTATGTTGGTTATGAAGAAGGTGGTCAACTTACAGAAATTATAAAACATCGACCATATAGCTTGATTCTCTTTGATGAAATTGAGAAAGCTCATCCAGATGTTTTTAACATTTTACTTCAAGTCCTTGATAATGGTAGACTAACTGATGCTAAAGGAAGGACAGTGAACTTTAAAAATACAATTATCATAATGACTTCAAATTTAGGTTCTCAGTATCTTACTAAAAGTTCTACTTTAGGATTTTCTTATGAAGAAGAGAGAAAGGAATTTAGTTTTCAGGAATATAAAGACAAAGTTCTTTCAAGTATAAAAGAATTCTTTAGACCGGAATTTTTAAACAGAATAGATGAAATTATAGTTTTCAAACCACTTACAAAAGAAGATCTTTCAAAAATTGTAGATATTCAAATAGAAAAATTAGCAAAAAGACTTAAAGAAAAAAACAATATTGAAATAAAAATTGACGAAAAGACGAAAGAAATATTAATCAAAAAAGGATTTAGTCCTGAATATGGGGCAAGACCTCTTAAAAGAATAATTCAAAAACTTATTGTAGATCCGCTTGCCCAAAGACTTATTAATAAAGAAATAAAACCAGGAATGCCACTTCTTTTAAAAGGAGAAAAAGATAAAATTTTAATTTTACCAGCAAAAAATGATAGAAAGAGTTAAAAAATATATCTCAGAGTCAGTTAATGAACTGAAAAAAGTTAATTGGCTTTCGAAAAACGAAGTTTTGAGTTTTTCTTTAAAAGTTATCATTTTTTCTCTTTTAATGGCCTTGATTTTAGGTATCTTTGATGCTATAATATTAAATATTTATTAAACTATGGCAAAACAAAAAATAAACTTAGGGAGAAATTGGTATGCTGTTCATGTTGTTAATGGTTTTGAAGAAGTTGTTGCTGAATCTATTTTGAAAAGAGCAAAAGATTTTGATATGGAGGATAAAATTTTCAACGCTCTTGTTCCTAAAGAAAAGAAAGTAAAAATAAGAAAAAATAAAAAAGAGATTGTAGAAGAGAAAATGTATCCTGGTTATGTTTTAGTTGATATGATTGTTACTGATGAGAGTTGGTATCTTATAAGGAATACTCCAAATGTAACTGGTTTTGTTGGGACAGGAACTACACCAATTCCCATAGAAAAAGCAGAGATAGAAGAAATTTTTAAAAGAATGAAACAGGAACCAGTTATTGAGTTTGATTTTCAAATTAATGACATGGTTAAAATAATAGAAGGCCCTCTTAAGGATTTCGAGGGCAAAATTGTAGATATAGATCAAAGTAAAGGTAAATTAAAGATTTTAGTTAATATTTTCAATAGAGAGACTCCTGTTGAAGTGAATATTTATCAAGTTAAAAAAATATGACAGACAAAAAAATAAAAGCAAGAATAAAACTTTTAATTCCAGGAGGGCAGGCAACGCCAGCTCCACCTATTGGTTCTAATTTAGCTCCATATGGAGTTAATCTTCAAGAATTTTGTAAACAATTTAACGATAAAACTCGTCAAAGGCAAGGAGAAATTTTCAGGGTAATAGTGAATGTATATGAGGATAAAACCTTTAATTTTCAGATAAAAGAAGCTCCAGTTAGTTTTCTTTTAAAACAATATGCAAAAATAGAGAAAGGATCAAAAGATTCTTCAATTGTTGCCCGAGTTACAATGGATCAAGTAAAAGAAATTGCAAAAAGAAAGATTAAAGATTTTAATACTCAAGATCTAGAAAAGGCTGTAAAAATGATTTTAGGTACTGCCCGTTCAATGGGCATTGAGGTTGTCGAAAAATGATTTTAATCTTTGAAGGTATTGATGGAAGTGGCAAAACAACCCAAATAAAATTACTTTCTAAAGAGCTTAGAAAAAGGAAAATAAAGTACTATCTTACTAAAGAGCCAAAAGAACCATTAAGAAGTGTTATTTTAAAAAATAAATTTCACCCTTTAGTTTATTTTTTTCTGTTTAACGCCGATAGAGCAAGGAATTTTCTTCAAATTAGAAAATATTTAAAAAAGAAATATTGGATTTTAATAGACAGGTCCTTTCCTTCAACTTTTGCTTATCAGTGGGCCTTAGGAGGACTAGATAAGGTTATAGATAAAAAACTTCTTTTAAAAATAAACAAGATTTCAACTTTTTCTCTTTATCCAGATAAAGTTTTTATCTTTGATCTTCCAGCAGAAATTGCTTATAGTCGACTTAAAAAAGAAAACATTTTCGAAGATAAAAGTTTGAATTATTTTAAGAAATTAAGAAAAGTATACTTAAAATTGAGTAAAATTTTTAAATGGCATGTTATTGATAGTTCAAAAAGTAAAGAAGAAGTCTTTGAAGAGGTTAAAAAAATCTTAAAACTATGTTAATACCAAAAATTGGTCTTGAAATTCATACAGAAGTTAAAACGAAAAGCAAGATGTTTTGCTCTTGTCCTAATACTTTTGAAAGTCAGCCTAACAGGTTTATTTGTCCTGTTTGTACTGGTCAACCAGGGGCTTTACCAACAATTAACAAGCAAGCTGTTTTTCTTACTCTCAAACTTGGGCTTGCTCTTGGTGGTAAGATAAATTATAAAACTTATTTTGTAAGAAAAAATTATTACTATCCAGATCTTCCGAAAAACTATCAAATATCTCAATATGAACTTCCTTTTGTTGAGGGCGGTATTGTTAAATTTTTTTTAGACGGAAAAGAAACTGAAGTTTTCCTTAAAAGAATCCATTTAGAAGAGGATGCTGGAAGGCTTATTCATTTTGGAGATTTTTCTCTTATAGATTTTAATAGAGCAGGAGCCCCTTTAATAGAAATTGTTACTCTACCATGTTTAAGAACTTCAGAACAGGCAAAGATGTTTGCCCAAGAACTTATTCTTATTTTGAGATATTTAAATATCTCTGAAGCAAATCCAGAAAAAGGGCAAATAAGATTTGAAGCAAACATTTCTGTTGGACCTAATGATGAACTTGGTACTAGAGTTGAAGTTAAAAATTTAAATTCTTTGAAATCTTTAAAAGAAGCTATCGATTATGAAATAGAAAGACAAATTAATCTTATAAAGAAAGGAGAAAAAGTAGTTCAAGAAACTCGTGGTTGGGATGAAGTAAAAAGAATAACTTTTGTCCAAAGAGAAAAAGAGGAAGCTCAAGACTATCGCTATTTTCCAGAACCAGATCTTGTTCCTTTAGATCTTACAGGTCTTGAACTTGAAAGAGAAAAATTACCTTTTGAGCTAAGAAAAGAACTTATAGAAGAATATGGACTTTCTTATAAGGAGTCAGAAATTCTTATTTGGGAACCATGGGCCTTGGATTTTTTTAAAAAAACAGCCTCCTCTTTCCAAAAAAACTCTGAAGCTATAAAACAAATCTTTAACTATCTTACGACAGATATTTTCTCTCTTTACCAGACTTATAGAGAAAATAAAGTTACTCCAGAAGATTTTAAAACTTTAATTGATTTAAATCTTAAAGGGAAAATTTCTTCAAGAATATTTAAAGAAATTTTACAAAAAATTTTTAAAGGAGAAAAATTAAATGAACTTTTAAATATTTATCAAAAAATAACTGATCCTCAAGAAATAGAAAAAATTTTAAAAGACGTCATCAAGGAAAATCAAAGCGCTGTCCAGGACTATAAAAAGGGTAAGATTAACTCTTTTGAATTTATAATAGGTCAGGCTATGAAAATGACTTCAGGTAAAATAGACCCAAATTTAGCGCGAAAAGTGTTAAAAGATTTATTAGATAATCTTTAGAATTAGCTTTGAGATTTAATTTTGTTTAAAAGTTTAGAATATCTGCTTTTAAGTCTTGCTGCCTTGTTTTTATGAATAACATTTCTTTTAGCTGCTTTATCTAAGGCTTTAAAAACTAAACTTAGCTGTTTTTCTGCTTCTTGAATTTTATTTTCCTCGATTAATTTTTTAAATTCTTTTACTGCTTTTTTGATAGCTTCTTTTCTTTTTAGATTTCTTTCTCTTCTTTTAAGACTTTTTCTTAACTCTTTTTTTGCTGATTTCGTTTTCATACTTTAAATTTTAACATAATTTATTGATTCTTAAATTCCTCAAGTAATTTTTTAAGATCTTTTGGAATTTTTGGAAATTGAGGTTCAAGATAGACAAGTAAATCTCCTCTACCAGATTTTGTTGGAAAGCCATAATTTTTAATTATTATAGGGTTTGAAATTGAAGTTTCTGGATCAATTTTATATTTTATTGTGCTTCCTTCAAGAGTAGGTATTTCTATTTCTCCCCCAAACCAAATTTTAAGAATATTAACCTTTACTTTTGTTTTTAAATCTCTACCTACTTTTTCAAAAATATCATCTTTTTTTAGTTTTATTCTTATTAAAAGATCTCCTGGTGGAGCTCCTTTTGGTCCAGCATCACCTTCGCCAATAAATTTTACTATACTTTCTTCTTCTACACCTGGAGGGATTTGGAGTTTTAGGGGTGTGATCTTTTTTACTATTCCCCGACCTTGGCATTTTGGACAGTAAGTTTCAGGTATTTTTCCACTCCCCTCGCATATTGGGCAGGTTGTTATTTGGGTCAGAGAACCAAAAATAAATGATTTTACCTCTTTAATTTTTCCGCTTCCATTACATTTTGTACAAATTTTGTATTTTCCTTCTTTTGCTCCAGTTCCTTGGCAGTCAGGACAGATAACGAATCTTTCAATATTTATTGTTTTTTCTGTTCCAAAAGCAGCTTCTTTAAGAGTAAGGTAAAGTTCTACATTTATATTTCCTCCTTTTTCTTTTTGTGGCTTTTTCTTAAATCCAAAAAGATTTTCAAATATCTCATCTAATCCTAAAGTAGAGAAATCCTCAAAGAAGCTATCAAAAAAGTCTGTACCAATAGTTCCCGGAGAAAAACCGAATCTTCTTTGTTGATCATACATTGCTCTTTTTCTTTTATCAGAAAGAACTTGATAAGCTTCGTTTATTTTTTTGAATTTTTCAGCATCTCCTGTAGGAGAGTCTGGGTGGTATTTTTTTGCTAAACGCCAAAAAGCTTTTTTTATTTCTTCTTCACTAGCATCAGGTGGCACTCCTAATATTTCATAATAATCTTCCATAAAATATATTATAATTTAACTTGGGTGGTTAGCTCAATTGGTAGAGCACTGGCGTCACATGCCAGGGGTTAGAGGTTCAAGTCCTCTACCACCCACACAAATTTTATAGTATAATTAAATATAATTACTCCTTTTGGACTTTGACTTTCTAAAAGATTAGAGGATTTTAATTATTTATGTTATAATTTTTAACATTATGCCAACAATAAATCAATTAGTCAGAAAAGGAAGAGAGAAAATTAAAAAGAAATCAAAAGCAGTAGCCCTTCTTTATCATTACAATAGCCTTAAAAAAAAGCTTTATTATCTACCTTCACCTTTTAAAAGAGGGGTTTGTGTTAGGGTTTATACAACAACTCCCAAAAAACCAAATTCAGCCTTAAGAAAAGTTGCTCGTGTAAGACTTTCAAATGGTTTTGAAGTAACAGCTTATATTCCTGGCGAGGGGCATAATTTACAAGAACATTCAATTGTTCTTGTTCGTGGAGGAAGAGTTAAAGATCTTCCAGGAGTAAGATATCACATTGTAAGAGGTGTTTATGATACAAGTGGTGTTGAAGGTAGAAAACAACAAAGATCAAAATATGGTGTTAAAAAAGGATAAATATGCCTAGGAAAAAGAGAAAAATTGAAAAAAGAGAAATTATACCTGATCCAGTTTTCAATAGCATTTATGTGACAAAGTTTATAAATTACTTAATGAAGGATGGTAAAAAAATGCTTGCTCAAAAAATATTTTATAAAGCTATGGAAAGGGTTAAAGAATTATCTGGTAAAGATCCATTAGAAGTTTTTAATACTGCTATTAAAAACTGCTCACCAGCTATGGAAGTTAGAGCTCGTCGTGTTGGTGGTGCTACTTATTTAGTACCCAGAGAAGTAAGAGTAAAAAGAAAATTTTTTTTAGCTTCCAAATGGATTATTGAAAGTGCTCGATCAAGAAAAGGAAAGCCAATGTTTGAAAAACTTGCTGAAGAATTTATTCAAGCCTTCAATCTTGAAGGTGAGGCAGTAAAAAAGAGAAAGGAATTAGAAAAAACAGCAGAAGCCAATAAAGCTTTTGCTCATTTTAACTGGTAAAGGCGGGGTGGTGGAGTAGTACCACGCAGGTCTCATAAGCCTGAGACGCAGGTGCAAATCCTGCCCCCGCAACAAGTCTTTAAAGCTATCATGAGAATTGTACCATTAGAAAAATTAAGAAATATTGGAATAATAGCCCATATTGATGCAGGGAAAACTACAGTTACTGAAAGAATTCTTTATTATACTGGCCTTAAACATAAAATTGGTGAAGTTCATGAAGGTGAAGCTACAATGGACTGGATGGTGCAAGAAAAAGAAAGAGGTATAACTATTACTGCTGCCTCTACTACTTGTTTTTGGTCTCAGACTTATAAACAATCAAAAGAAAAAGAATTTCAAATTAACATTATTGATACTCCTGGTCATATTGATTTTACAGCTGAGGTTGAAAGATCTTTAAGAGTTCTTGATGGGGCTGTTGTTGTTTTTGATGGTGTAGCTGGTGTAGAACCACAATCAGAAACTGTTTGGAGACAGGCAGATAAATACCGCGTTCCTAGAATTTGTTTTATTAACAAACTTGATAGACTTGGTGCTGATTTTGATTTTGCTCTTAGCACTATTTGGAAAAAATTAACAGATAAAGCAATTGCTCTTCAAATGCCAGTTGGTAAAGAGAGTGATTTTTGGGCAATAATAGATTTAATTCAGATGAAAATGTTTTCTTTTGAAGGGAAATACGGCGAAGAAATTAAAGTCCATGAAATTCCTCAAGATCTTTTTCAAGAAGCTCAAGAGAAAAGACAATTTCTTTTAGAGAAAGTTGCTGAAAATGATGAAATTTTTATGGAAAAATTCTTTAGTGAAAGTTTTAATGAGCAAGATATAAGAGAAGCTATAAGAAGACAAACTTTAAACTATAATTTAGTTCCTGTTTTTCTTGGTTCAGCCCTGAAAAACAAAGGAATTCAATTACTTTTGGATGGTATTGTTGACTATCTTCCTTCACCCCTTGACCTTGGAACTATAAAAGGAGAGCATTTAAAAACAAAAGAAAAAATTGAAATTAAATTAAACGATGAAGAGCCGCTTACAGCTTTAGTTTTTAAAATAATGGTTGATCCTTATGTTGGAACATTAAGCTATATTAGAATTTACTCAGGAATTCTTAAAAGAGGTCAAACTGTTTTAAATGTAAGTAAAAATGAGGAAATAAGAATTGGAAGAATTGTAAGAATGCATGCTAACTTTAAAGAGGAGGTAGAAGAGCTTCATTCTGGTGATATTGGAGCTGTTGTTGGTCTTAAAAATTCTTCAACCGGTGATACTCTTTCTGATCCAAAGTTTCCAATTTTATTAGAAAAAATTCAATTTGCTGAACCAGTTATCTCTATGAAGATAGAGCCAAAAACAAAAGCTGATCAAGAAAAACTTGGTCTTGCTCTTAATGCTTTAGTTAATGAAGATCCTACCTTTAGAGTAACTCACAATCAAGAAACAATGGAAACTATAATTTCAGGTATGGGTGAGCTTCACCTTGAAATTAAAGTTGATCGTTTAAAAAGAGAATTTGGAATTGATGTTAACGTTGGCAAACCCCAAGTAGCTTATCGAGAAACTATCACCAAGACTGCCGAGGCAGAAGGAAAATATATTAGACAGTCTGGCGGAAGAGGACAGTACGGTCATGTCTGGCTAAGGGTAGAGCCACTTGAAAGGGGTAAACATTTTGAGTTTGTCAATGCCATAAAAGGAGGAATTATACCCGATGAGTTTATACCAGCGATAGAAAAAGGAGTAAGAGAAGCTATGGAAAAAGGAGTATTAGCTGGTTTTCCTATATCTGATATAAGGGTGACAGTTTTTGATGGATCATTTCATGAAGTTGATTCTTCTGATTTTGCTTTTAGAATAGCTGGAGCGATTGCTCTTCAAGAAGCAGTAAAAAAAGCTGGTCTTGTTATGTTAGAGCCAATTATGAAAATTTTCATCTATACTCCAGATGAATATTTAGGGGATGTAACTGGTGATTTTCTTTCTCGAAGAGGAAAAATAGAAAATATAGAAACTCGTGAGAGTATTAAAATTATTGAAGGCTTAGTTCCTTTAGCCGAGATGTTTGGTTATGCTACTAGAATAAGATCTATAACTCAAGGAAGAGGTTTTTATAATATGGAGTTTTCTCATTATGACTTTGTTCCTCAAAATATTCAAAATGCTCTTATTGAAGAAAGAGTTGCGGCAAGGAAATAAAGGTCAGATTCTGATAGAAATTTTAATTATTATAGCTCTTTTTTCAATCCTTGCTTCAGGCCTTGCTCTCGTAAGTTCGGTTTCTGGTAAAGCTAAGACACTGGCCAAAATAATAACTCAGGCAAGAGGTCTTAATCAACAATACAGAGAAGCGCTGGTTAATATTTCAGTTAACTCTTGGAATGATTTAGACAGCCTTGAAAAAAGTTCAACAACATTCTATTGGCTTTATCCAAGTTCAGGAAGATGGTATGTTACTTCAGGAAAAGAAATTTTTGATATTGATCAAGACAGAGTTGAAAGGTATTTTTTTATAGAGAAAGTTTGGAGAACTGTTCCCGAGAATCTTCCGACAACAACTCAAACTGCAAAACTAGATCCAGCTACTTTAAAGATAACTATAGTCACCAAGGTTAGAGATTTTAATTTCAAAGACGAAGTTTTTCTTTCAAGGTGGGTAAATACAGCTGTCTTTCAAAGTTCTTGGAGTGGTGGACCTGGCGTTGAAGGTCCTATAAATTATTTTTCTAATTTTTTCTTTACAAGTACAAACATAAACTATGGTGAAACAGAATTTAAGTTGGCAAAATAAATTTTCTGGTTTTACTTTAGTTGAAGTTATAATTTATTTTGGAATTTTAATTTTTGTTCTTTCAATGGTAGTTCAAATAGTTGTTCCTTTCTTCAAGACTAGTACTCTTACAAAAGAACAAACAACCTTAAGACAAGAAATTGCTTATCTTATTGAAAAAATTACCTCTCAAGCAAAAACTTCAAAAAATATTTATGTTACTTCAGATTGGATTTTAAATTTTGAAAAACCAGAAAATAGAACCTATCTAAGGTTTGCTAAGAGTGCTTTTCTTGATCAAAATAACGATCTTATGGGTTTTATGAGTAATTGGTTTATTGGAAGTATTTCTTTTAACTGCAAAAATTTTACTTCAACTTGCTCAACTTATAAAGTCTGGTATAATAATAGTAATAAAAGACTTGAAGGATGGGCCTGGTCTCCAATTATTGGCTGGGTTCATTTTAATACCACAACCTATTCAGTTAATTTTAATTCTTCAACAAATGAATTTTATGGTTATGCCTGGAATGATATTATAGGTTGGATAAAATTTAACTGTAATGAAAATGGCAATTCTTCATTATGCCAGAATAAATGGGCAGTAAAATTGAATGAATCATATCTTACAGGATATGCCTGGAACGAGACAGTTGGTTGGATAATTTTTGATGGTAAAAATCAAAATGTATATTTTAAAGACTCAAGCCAAGATGGGGAGCTTATTTCAGAAAAGATATTTTTTGATGAAGTAAAGTTTGAAAAAGTTAATAGTTCAATTAATGGTTATTTTAAAGCTAGCATTTCAGATAAAAAAGAATTTTCAATTCAAAATTACATAAATGTAATTCCAGGAAATTTAAGATGAAACTAAAAGCCCAAGCTTCACTACCTTCATTTTTGATAATTACGCTTTTAATTTTAATTGTTATTTCTACCCTTGGATATGCTGGAATAAATGAAATGTTTTCTGCTGAAAGAGAAAGAAATTTAAACTATGATTGGGCTCTTTTACAAAACGGCCTTAATGAAGCTCTTATAAGACTTGCAAGAAATAAAAATATAAATGGCGAAAGTTTTATTTTAAATTTTCCTTTCGGAAGCGTAAGTACAACAATTTATCAATCTTCATCTAATGTTATTGTTGATTTAGAAGCACGACCAAGTGGCCTTCTTTCTTTAAAAAAGAGGGCTGAAGCAATTTTAAAAGTTGATAGTTTCGGCGTTATAAATTTTATTTCATTTAAAGAAAAATAACTAGCCGGGGTGGTGGAATTGGTAGACACGCAACCTTCAGGAGGTTGTACCCTCGTGGTGTGTGGGTTCGAATCCCACCCCCGGCACCTAACATGAAGACTTTAACAAAAAGACAAAAAATTTTAAAAGACTTTCAAGAAGATTTTCTTAAAATAGTTCCTTTAGGAGGACTTGAAGAGATTGGCAGAAATATGACTTATTTTGAATATAAGGATGATATCATCATTGTTGATATGGGCTTAGGATTTCCCGATACTGAAGCTATGCCTGGAGTTGATTTTATAATTCCTAATATTCAATCTTTAGAGGGTAAAGTAGATAAAATTAGAGGGATATTTATCACCCATGGCCACTATGATCATATAGGTGCTATTCCATATTTAATAGATAAATTAGGTAATCCACCAATTTATGCAACCCCACTTTCAAAGGGAATAATTTTAAGAAGACAAGAAGACTTTCCTTATGCCCCAAAGCTTCAAATAATAGAATTTCAAAAAAATTTAAAAGAAAAAATAAAAGTTGGTAATTTTGAAATTGAATGGTTTCATGTAAATCATAACATTCCAGATTCTGTTGGTTTTTTGATTAAAACTCCAGTAGGAAATATTATTCATACAGGCGATTTTAAAATTGATTTTACTCCGATGTGTGATTTACCAGCTGATCTTGTAAGAATAGTTGAGCTTTCAAAAGATATTACCCTTCTTATGGCAGACTCAACTAATGCAGATAAACCAGGTCATGTTATCTCTGAGAGAGAAATAATGAAAAATCTAGAAGAGATTTTTAAAGATGCTCCAAAAAGAATCTTTGCTTCTACTTTTGCTTCCTTAATTGAAAGAATTCAGCAACTTATTTGGCTTTCGGAAAAATATCAAAGAAAAGTTGTTATCGATGGTTATACCATGAAAATGAACGTTGAAGTTGCTAAAGCTATGAATTTTATTAAAGCTAATAAATTTACTTTCATTAGTCCTGAGGAAGCTTTAAAGATGGACCCTTCAAGAGTTACTGTTATTTGTACTGGAGCTCAAGGCGAGGATAATTCTGTTTTAATGAGAATTGCTAATGGTGAACATAAATACTTTAAAATTCAACCATTAGATACCGTAATTTTTTCTTCATCTGTTGTTCCTGGTAATGAAAGATCAGTCCAAGCCTTAAAAGATCAACTTTACAGGCAAGGAGCAAGAGTTTTTCACTATCAGATGATGGATATCCATGCTTCTGGACATGCTTATGCTGAGGACTTAAAACTTCTTTTAAAGATAGTAAATCCTAAATACTTTATGCCAATTCACGGACATTTCTATCTTTTAAAGCAAGCTGGTGAAATAGCAGAAAATCTTGGTTATTCGCCAGAGCAGATAATAATTGCCAGAAACGGTAGTGTTATTTATCTTACAAAAAATAAAGTTTGGGTAAGTGAAGAAACTGTTCCATCTAATTATGTTTTCGTTGATGGACTTGGTATTGGTGATGTTGGTGAAGTTGTCTTGCGAGATAGACAAGTTATGTCAAAAGATGGAATCTTTGTAATTCTTACTGTTATTGATAGCCAGACAGGAAGACTAAGAACAAGCCCAGATATAATTTCTCGAGGTTTTGTTTACTTAAGAGAGTCTCAAGAACTTCTTAAAGAAGTAAGAAATCTTATTAAGAAAATAATAGCTAGATCAATAAATCAAGACTCCCCAAGACCATTTATTAACGAAGAATATATTAAAAATAACATAAAAGAGGAAGTTGGAGAATTTCTTTTTAAAAAAACTCATCGAAGACCAATGGTTATTCCTGTAATAGCTCAAGTATAATTGAATTAAATTTAATTTTCAACTTTTAAGAAAGGTAAAAATCCTAGAATTGCTAAACTTGTAAGACCAGAGACAACAATCAAAGGACCAAGACCAATTTTCTCATATAGCCAACCACCTAAAGCACTTGAAACCATTGCTCCTATATTCATAATTGAAGTTACAAAAGCAAAAATACTCCCAGCAAGTTTTGGATTAGTTTTTTTAGCAGCAAAAGTAAGCATTGTTAGAAAAAAAATCATCCCCAACAGTCCAAAGACAAAACTATCAAAGACAGCTAAGATTTTAGCAAAATTTAAATTCTTTCTTAAAAAAGGACTTAAATAAAGTAAAGCTTCAAAAGTTAAAATTCCGCCTAAAAAGACTGACCAGAAAAGAAGTTTTTTAAATTTTATTCGTTTTGCTAGAAAAGCAAAAATTAATGTTCCAAGAGTAGAACCCAGAGCACTTAAAGAAGATAAACTACCAAGAAATGTTTTTGAAAATTTTAAAACATCTACTTGATAATAAAACATTGGTGAGCCAAACGAAGGAGAAAATCTCCATAAAAATAAAAATAGATTAACTAAAAGAAATTCTTTATTCAAAACAGCTGATTTAAAATTTTCTTTAAACTCTTTAAATTTTAAGATTGGTTCTTCTTCATTTTTTCTTAAAAAGAAAAATGTCATTAAAGCTATCGTTAAAGGGAAAAAAATAGCAATACCAAAAGTTGTTTGAGCTCTTAATTTTTCCGCAGCCAAACCTCCGCTAAAACCAGTAATAATTTGAGCTATTGAGACTCCAAACCATTGAGCTCCTTGAAACTGAATAAGTTTTTCCTCTTTTTTGCCAAGTTCGATCATTAAAGCATCAGTTACCACATCCTGAAAAGCATAAGCAAAAGAAGAAACAGTAAGAACTATTAAAAGAAACCAAACACTGTAGCTGGGCGTAAAGGAAAGAATTAACCAACAAAAGCTTGCTATAAGACTTGTTAAAATTAGATAACTTTTTCTTTTACTTCCAAAAAGAGGAACTAAATCAGATATTAGTCCCCATAAAGGTTTTATTGCCCAACCAAGAATGGTAATAGCACTAAAATAAGCAAGTTGAGTGGCGCTTAAGTGTAACGTTTCTTTTAAAATAAAATTTAAAGTTAAATTTGGTAAAGATGAAAGCCCATTAGTTGAGAAAAAGTAAACTGAAGCAAAAATTATCAAATATTTAATTTTCTTCAACATCATGTTATTTTAATTATACTTTTAAAAGTCTCTTATTGAAATTTTTATAAATTGTTTTATAATTTTAAAAAATAAATTTAACAGGCTAATTTCATTCTAATATGGTTTTTTATAAATTTTTGAATGGGTTAGCTTGTCCTTTTTATGGCAAGCTTAGGATTTTTGATTTTATCTTTAATTTTAGGTCTTATAGGTGGTTATTTAATAAGAACATTCATTGGTTTGAAATTTTTAAGGAATGCCGAAAAGGATGCTTTAAAAAGAATTGAGGAGGCAAAGGTAAAAGAAAAAGAGATAATTCTTGAGGCAAAAAATAAAGCTGTTGGTATTCTTGAAGAAGTAAAGAAAGAAGAAAAGAAAAAATTAGAAGAATTAAGAAAGAGAGAGGAGAGAATTTTTAAAAAAGAGGAAGAACTTGATTTTAAAGAAAAAGAACTCGAAAAAGAAAAAGGTAAATTAAATCAAGAGCTTGATAAAGTTTTAGCTATAAAAAAAGAAATCGAAGAACTAAAAGAAAAAAAGATAAAAGAACTTGAGAGGATTTCTGGTCTTAAATTAGAAGAAGCAAAGGAAATACTTCTTAAAGAAGTAGAAAGCATTTATAAAAATGAGGTTTTAGAGATAATTAAAAAATTTGAAATATATAGAAAAGAAGAGATAGAAAAAAGAGCAATAAATATCATAACTACAGTTTTGCCAAGATATGCAAGGTCTGTTGTTAGTGAATTTACAACCTCTCCTTTTTATCTTGAAAGTGACGAAATTAAGGGAAAAATTATAGGAAAAGAGGGAAGAAATATAAGGTATTTTGAAAATCTTACGGGTGTTGAAATTATAGTTGATGAAACTCCAGGCGTGGTTACTCTTTCTTGTTTTGATCCAGTAAGAAGAGAAATAGCTAAACTAGCCCTAGAAAAACTTATAAAAGACGGAAGAATTCATCCGGCAAAAATAGAAGAGAAAGTTCAAGAAGCAAAAGAGGAAATTAATCAAAAAATAAAAGAAGCAGGAGAAAATGCAGCCTACCAACTTGGCATTTTAGATCTTCCACCTCAAATTCTTCATCTTATGGGAAGGTTAGCTTTTAGAACAAGTTATGGCCAGAATGTTCTTTTACATTCGGTTGAAACTGCAATTTTTGCTCGGATGATTGCCGAAGAATTAGGGCTTGATGCTCGAATAGCTCTTTTAGGTGGTTTTCTTCATGATATAGGAAAGTCAGTTGATCATGAACTACCCGGAAATCATGTTGATCTTGGTATTAAAATTTTACAAAAATATGGAATCGATCAAAAAGTAATAGATGCAATGAAATCGCATCATGAAACTTATCCTTATGAAATTCCAGAAGCTTATGTTGTCACCGCAGCTGATGTTCTTTCAGCTACAAGGCCTGGAGCAAGATCTGATACTTTTGAAAATTATCTTAAAAGACTTGAAGATCTTGAAAAAATTGCTCTTTCGTTTGAAGGTGTAAATAAGGCATATGCTATTTCTGGTGGTAGAGAGATAAGAATTTTTGTTATTCCCGAGACAGTTGATGACCTTAAAATGAGTTTTTTAGCAAAAGATATTGCGAAAAAAATAGAACAAGAATTAAAATATCCAGGTGAAATTAAGGTTGTTGTTATAAGAGAAACTAGAGCAGTAGAATTTGCTAAATAAAACATTTTGTTATATAATTATAATTATGATAGTAAAAGAAATTTTTGAAGAACTAACTAAAGATTTAGATAAAAGAGAAAAGACAATTCTTGATTTAAGATTTGGTTTAAGTGGCAAAAAGAAATCTTTACAAGAAATAGGAGATGGTTTTGGTATTACTAAAGAAAGAGTAAGGCAAATTCAAGAAAAATTACTCAATAAATTTTATGGGAAAATTGAAGAGAATAAAAAAGTAAATAAAATTTTTGAATTAGTTTATGAGCTCCTTACTGAGAGTAATGGTTTTAAATCTAAAAATTCTTTATTAAATAAATTAGCCCAAGATTTAGAGATAAAAGAAGACGAAATTAACTATTTAAGATTCTTTTTGATTTTTGCCAAAGGGATTGAAGATATTTTAAAAGATGAATTTCATGAAGATTTTTATTCTTTAAAAGAAAGTAAAGACAAGATAGAGAAATTTTTCCATTATATTTCCGTAAAGTTTAAAAACAAGAAATATAAATGGGATGATTTCAAAGAAATATTTTCAGAAGAATTTTATAGACTTGTAAAAGAAAAGGTAGCAGATGAAACTATCGAAGAATTTCTAAAAATATCGACTCATATTTGGCTAAACCCGTTTAATGAGGTAGGACATGTAACTTCTTTATTTATAGCCCCCAAAAATGCCCAAGATAAAATTTATGCCCTCTTTAAATATCTTAATAAACCATTACATTTTAAAGAATTACATGACCATTTAAAAAAAGTTTCTCAAAAACATCATGAATTAATTCATCGTTTTTGGAAAAATGTGCCAAATGCAAGCACAATTCACAATGAACTTATAAAGTCAGAAAAATTTGTTTTAGTTGGAAGGGGTCTTTATGCTCTTAAAGAATGGGATTATTCTGGCCTTTTTGTCAAAGACTTAATTTTAGAAATTTTAAAAAAACATAAAAAACCAATACCAAAAGAAACTTTAAAAAAGATGGTTTTAGAAAAGAAACTTGTAAAACCTGAAACTGTTACCGCAAATCTCTATCAACTTAAAGGTAAAATTAAAATTCATCCTGAAGGCCTAGTAAGTTTATGAGAGAATTTTTAAGTTTTTTTTATCTTTATCTTTCTTCTATCTGGTTTATAGTTCTTCCCCCGGCCATTTGGTTTATTTTTAAAAGTATTTGGATTATAACTATAAGAATAGAGCATAACATTACGAAAAGAAAATGGATTTTTTTAGAGATAAAACCTCCATTTTTTCAAGAAAAATCTCCTCTTTCAATGGAGCAAGTTTTTGCTTCTCTTCATGGGATTTATGTTAAAGGAAAGCCAAATAAAAGATATTTAGAGGGTTATACTCCTCCATGGTATATTTTTGAACTTGTAGCCAATGACCATGCTTTAAGATTTTTTGTAAGAATAGAAGAAAGATTTAAGAATTTTGTTGAAAGTAGAATTTATAGTCAATTTCCTGAAGTCTCAATTCAGCAGGTTCAAGATCCTCTAAGACTTCTTCCGCCTTATCTTCCAAATAAAGATTATGATCTTTTTGGTACAGAATTTAAACTTTCTAATGAAAATCCTTATCCTATAAGAACTTATATTGATTTTGAAAAACCAGGACTAACGACAACAACTGAACAAAAAATAGATCCTATTACTTTACTTTCTGAAGCAGCCGGAGAATTTGACAAAAATGAATGGTTAATTATTCAAATTTTTGCTCGTCCAGTTCCAGGAGAGGAAGATGAAGAATTTTCATTTCTTTGGGTTGAAAGAGGTAAAGAAATAATAGATGAGATTTTTAAAAGAGCTAAAAAGAAAGAGATAGGATATTTGGATGAAATTTTGGAATTCACCATAAATCTTTTAAAAGCGCCATTTTCTTTTCCAAAATACAAAAGTTCTAAAGAAGAAAAAGAAGTACCTATAACTTTAATGATGCTAGATCCAATTCAAAGGCTTAAAGTAGAAAAAATTACTGAAAAAACTTCCAAAATAGGTTTTCAATGTGGCATAAGGTCATGCTATCTGGCTAAAAGGGAAATTTTTAAAAAGTTTGCTGGTTCACGAATACCACTTCTTTTTAGTATTTTCAAAAATTTTGAAAATGCTCATTTAAATGGATTTTCTGATGTAAAGGAAGTAAGAACAAAAGCTTATTATTATTTTGTGGAAAGAAGAGAATTTCAAAAAAAGAGGAATTTACATTATTCTATGAGGTATTTTTTCTGGCCATCAAGAAAATTTATTTTGAATATAGAAGAACTTACTTCTTTATTCCATTTTCCAAGAACAAGACTTGTTGAAACTGGTATTGAAAGAATTAAACTAAAACAGATGCCTCCACCACCAGATTTACCTTTAGTAGAATAACATGATTCAGCCATTAGGATATGTTACTTTTAGAGGTGAGAAAAAGACTTTTGGCATAAAGACAGAAGATAGACTTCGCCATATTTATATTATTGGTAAGACAGGAAGCGGGAAGACGACTCTTTTAGAGAATATGATGATTTTTGATTTGGAAAATGATAATGGTTTTGCTTTTATTGATGCTCACGGAGATACTTGTAATAGAATTTTAAAGTTTGTTTCTCGCCAAAGAATAGAAAAGACAATTTATTTCAATCCAGCAGATCTAGATTGGCCATTTACCTTTAATGTTCTTTCTCAAGTTCCTTGGGAATTAAGGCATATAGTAGTTTCTGGTCTTATGTCAGTTTTTAAAAAAATTTGGGTTGATGCCTGGTCAGCAAGAATGGAATATATTCTTACAAATACCTTACTTGCTCTTTTAGAGTATCCTGAAGCAACCCTTCTTGATGTAAATAGGATGCTTTCAGACAAAGGTTTTCGAGAGATGATTGTTTCTGGTCTTAAAGATCCAGTAGTTAAAAATTTTTGGGAAAATGAATATGCAAAATATACTCAAGCTTTTCAAGTCGAAGCTATAGCTCCAATTCAAAACAAGGTTGGTCAATTTTTATCATCACCTCTTATAAGAAACATTATAGGTCAAAAAGAAAATAAAATAGACTTTAGAGAAGTCATGGACAATGGCTATATTTTTATAGCTAATATTTCAAAAGGACTTATAGGAGAGGAAAATACAGCTCTTTTAGGTTCAATGTTGGTTACCAAAATTCAACTCTCAGCTATGGCAAGGGCTAATGTCCCAGAAGAAAAAAGAAAAGATTTTTATCTCTATGTAGATGAATTTCAAAACTTTGCTACAGAATCTTTTGTCAATATTCTTTCAGAGGCGAGAAAATATCATTTAGGCTTAATTTTAGCAAATCAATATCTTTTTCAACTTCCAGAAAAAATAGTAATGGCAATTTTAGGTAATGTTGGAACAATAATTTCTTTTCGTGTTGGTGGTCCTGATGCAGAAATTTTAAAGAAAGAATTTGAACCTTATCTTGATGTTGTTGATCTAGTAAATCTTCCAAGATATCATGCTTATGTAAAACTGATAGTTTCAGGTATTGCTCTTCAGCCATTTGTTGCTGAAACTTTCCCACCACGACCTTTGCCCGAAAAAAATTTTGAAGAAGAAATCATCAAAATAAATAGAGCAAAATATTGTAAATCAAGAAAATCTGTTGAGGATCAAATAAAAGAAAGATTTGGTTATCTTCCAGGAAAAAAAGAAGAAGAAAAGTTTTTAGCAAAGTGTTGGAAATGTGGCCAGGACGTTTATATTGATTTTCCTCCATCAAGAACAAAACCAGTATTTTGTTCTGAATGTAAAGATGTTTATCAACCAGAGATTTCTCTTAAAAAAGCAATAGAAAAAGGGTTAATAGAGGAATTTAAAAAACAGAAAAAACCTCAGAAAGAATCTTAAAAGCTTACTACTCCAGCCTGGAAATTTTTAATATCCTTGTCTCCAGAAAATATATCACCTAACTTTACATTAAATCTTTCTTGCGAAAAATCAAATTCTCCTGAGACACTTAAGTCTTTTATTAAAAGTAAATTTTCACCAACTTGATTTAAAAATGGCCTAACAGAGATCTTTATTGGTATTTGGAGCTCTTCATTGTTTTTTATAAAATCTTCTTTAAAATAAAAGTTTCCCTCAACAACACTTCCAGGAGACTCGATTATTTTTACCCAATAAGGAAAGGAAAAGGTTAAATTTAGATTTTTAATATCTTCATGAGTTGGTTTTACATTTATTAAAAGTTCAAACAAAGATTCTTTTTGAGCCTTTAAAGGACTTTCACCTTGAAGAAATTTTATTCCTTTTTTGATGCTTACCTGTCCAATAACTTTTGTCGTAAATATATTTTCTACTTTTATTCCCTCTTTTTTATTTTCAAAAAAAACTTTAAATGGAATTTCAAGATTATAATAATCTTTTTTTAAGTCAGTCATGATACTTACTGAAAATGTAAGAGTTTTTTCTGGTAAAAATTTTAAAAGATCTGAGGTTCGTTCATAACTCCAATTAACTTTTATAGTTTCTTGAAAGGTAGCAATTCCATTATGTGAGACTTTTATTGTTTGAGGAGCAAAATAATCAGGAATTATTTCAAGTTCCAGTATGGAACTGTCAAGAATTTTACTTGTGTTATTTTTTACATTAATAGAAAAATTTAATTGACCGTCTTTAATTTTTTGGGGGAGGTCTGAAGAAATGATTATTGGACTTTCAATTAGATTTACGAAGATAGAAAAATCTTTACTGAAAAGTATTTGATTTTCTTTTATAAAGAAAATTGATGCTTTTATTTCTTTTTGACCCTCAGGCGAGTCTTTTTCAAAAATTCCATTAAAAAGAAGATCAATTTTTTGGCCAGACTCTAAAGTTAATTTTTCCTCAAAACTATCATATATATTTTCATTTTTAAATATTTTAAAACCTAAAGTTGGGAAAATTTTAAATAAAATATCTTCTTGTTCGTCTAAGTTATTTTTTAAAGTTACTTTAAACTGAAACTCTTTTTGTCTTTCTAATTCCTTTGGAAAATCAATAGTTCCTTCTATTCCTTCTTCTTTAACATTAACATCAAAAGTAAAATCCTGATTTAACTGGTCATTGAAAGCATTTATTTTTATTGGAAGGATACCCTCTCCATGAGTAAAAACTCCAGAAAAATCAAAGAATTTTTGCTCAGCTGGCTTTAAGTCAGTTTCAAAAGTTATTAACCTCTTTTTTTCTTTAAGTTCTAAAAAATTTTCTGGCAAAAAAACATTTATCTTTAAATTTTTTAAAGTTACATTAGAATGATTAATTAAGGAAATTCTATAATCTAAAATTTTAAAAGTTTTTACAGTTTGAGGGCCACTTAATGAGACTTTTAATTCTGGCACTTTTTCTAACTTTTGATTTACTGACCAATAAAATAAAATGATAGCTAAAAAGAAAAACAGAACTAAAAATATTAAAGATTTTCTAAGAAAATTTAAAAAACTCATTTGGTATAATTATAACATTATGGAAATAAAATTTCTTGGCGGTACTTCAACTGTTACTGGTTCTCTTTACCTTGTCAAAATAGGAAACAAAGAAATTTTAATTGATTGTGGACTATTTCAGGGAAGTTCTTTTTTAGAAGAAAGAAACTTTGAACTGCCCGAAATTAGTCCTGAAATAGTTATTTTAACTCATGCCCACCTTGATCATCTTGGAAGACTTCCTTATTTTTTTAAGAATTTTAAGAAAAAACCAATTATTCTTTCAACTGAACCAACAAAATCTCTTGCCAGAATAATTCTTGAGGATTCAGCTAAGATTTTAAAAGAAAAAAGCGAAATTTTAGGTAGAGAGCCAATTTATAAAGTTGAAGATCTTGATGAAGTTTTTAATAATTGGAGGACTTTTTCTTATAATCAAAAAATAAATTTTAATGATTTTTATATCGAATTTTTCGATGCTGGTCATATTCTTGGTTCTAGTTTTGTTCTTATAGCTGGTAAATATAACCTAGTTTTTTCAGGAGACCTAGGTAACGAACCTTCAAACATTCTTAATCCTAAGCAAAAATTACCAAAGACTGACTTTTTAGTTGTTGAATCAACTTATGGCGGGAGAATTCATGAAGATGTCAGTAGTCGAGTTGAAAAACTAGAAGATATTATTGAAGATATTCTCAAGAATAAAGGAGTTCTTTTAATTCCTATTTTTGCTATTGAAAAAGCTCAAGAGATAATTTATGACATTTATAGTTTAATTGAAAATTATAAAGTTTCAAAAATTCCAATTTTTTTAGACTCCCCCCTTGCTATCTTTGCTTTTAAGATTTACAAAGATTATCTTAACTATCTTAAAAGTGACGCTAGAGTTTTTTTTGATAAAATTTCCTACATCTTTAATAAGGGAATTGTTATTCCAGTTTTAGAGCATGAAGATTCTTTTAAAATTTGGGAAGTAGAAAATCCGAAAATAATTCTTGCTGGTTCTGGTATGTCAAATGGCGGTAGGATTGTTAGACATGAAAAACATTATCTTTCCTCCCCAACAACAACCTTACTTATTGTTGGTTTTCAAGCTCAAGGTAGTTTAGGAAGGCAAATTGTAGACGGTCAAAAGAATATCCAAATAGAAGACCAAACTATTGAAGTTAAAGCAAAAATTCAGACTCTTTACAGTTATTCTCTTCATGCTGATCAAAAACAAATTTTAGATTGGATTTACCCTCAAAGACTAAATCTTAAAGAAATTTTTCTTGTTCATGGTGAAGAAGACCAAAAAGAAATTTTAAAGAGAAAAATAATAGACGAGTTTGCTATCAAAGTAAGTATCCCAAAAGAAAATGAAATAATAAAACTTTAGTT
This sequence comes from Patescibacteria group bacterium, assembly GCA_030549895.1. Lineage (GTDB taxonomy): Bacteria > Patescibacteriota > Minisyncoccia > UBA6257 > HR35 > JAUQQM01. The sequence continues at coordinate 140,322 of JAUQQM010000001.1, forward strand.
TGTTATAATTAATTTATGGAGAAAATAAAATTAGAGGAATTTGAAAAATTAGATCTTGTTATTGGCGAAATAAAAGAAGCAACAAAACTTCAAGGAAGCGATAAACTTTTAAAGCTTATAGTAGATTTAGGTCAAGAAACAAGAACAATTGTTGCTGGAATTGGTAAAAAATATAAACCACTTAATCTTATAGGAAAACAAGTAGTTGTGATTAGTAACTTAGAAAGTAAAAAAATTATGGGAATTGAAAGCGAGGGTATGATTCTTGCTGCTGACTCTCCTGATGGACCCATCATTATAGTTCCTCATAAAAAAACTCTCCCTGGAACAAAAATAAGATAATTTAAAATGAAAAAAATTTTTATAGGTTCAGACCATCGGGGTTTTTATCTTAAGGAAAAAATTAAAAATTATCTAAAAAACAAATACAAAGTTATTGATGTTGGAAATTTTAGTTATGATCCCTTAGATGATTATCCAGATTTTGCAAAAAATCTTGTAAAGAATATTTTAAAAGAAAAAAATTCTTATGGTATTTTAATTTGTGGTACTGGTGTAGGGATGGCTATAGCAGCAAATAGAAAAAAAGGAATTTTTTGTGGCCTTGTTTTTAACAAAAATCAAGCTCAAAGAGCAAAAAAAGAGGATAATATAAATGTTATTTCTTTACCTGCAGATTTTTTAACTTTTAAAAAAGCAAAAGAAATTATTGATGTTTTTCTTAAGACAAAATTTTCAAGAAAGAGAAAATACACTAAAAGACTTGAAAAAATAGATTTATTTTAAGTTATTGTTGAGATTTTCTATAAAAATTAAAGCTCTTGCCCAAAAACCTGGGTTGGAAAATACTATATAGTAAGTCAAGGAGATTATTATAAAAATTAAAAGTAAAACTAATACCCTCATAATTGAATGATAACATAAAATTGCAAAAAAGTCAAGAAAGCTAGTTTTTTTTTATCCCCAACTAGAGGTTGACAAAATAAAAATCTTAAGTAATTTTTAGAAAAGATGACAGGTAGAAATTTGAAAAAATTAAAAAATAAAAAACAAATTTTTGAGCTAGAAAAATTTTTCACCAAAGATATTCATCCTTATGAAGAAGTTAAATGGAAAAATTTTCAAGTTACTCTTCCAGGCTATGAAAATCTAAGTCCGGTAGAATTTCCAGAATTTTATTCTCAAAATGCAGTAAACATTATTGCTACTAAATACTTTAAGGTAAATAGAGGGAAACAAGAAAAATCTTTAAAAGAATTAATTGCCAGAGTAGTTAGTACAATAAAAAAATGGGGCATTGAACAAGGTTATTTTGAAGGAATTCCAGCTGATGTTTTTGAGATGGAATTAACATATATTTTGCTTCATCAATATGCAGCCTTTAATTCACCTGTTTGGTTTAATGTCGGAGTTGAAGGAAGAAAACAGCAATGTTCAGCTTGCTTTATTTTGGATGTTGAAGATAATATGGAATCAATTCTTGACTGGATTAAAACTGAAGGCATGATCTTTAAAGGTGGCTCTGGATCAGGAATTAATTTGTCAAAGTTAAGAGCAAAAGGAGAAGCACTTTCAACTGGTGGAGCCTCCTCGGGAGTTATTTCTTTTATGAAGGCAGCTGATGCAGTTGCCGGTAGTATAAAATCTGGTGGTGCTACTCGTCGAGCAGCCAAGATGGTAATTTTGAATGTTGACCATCCAGAGATTATGGATTTTATAAGAGTAAAAGCTGAAGAAGAAAATAAAGTAAGAGCTCTGATGGAAGCTGGCTATGATATGACTGATTTAAATAATCCTTTGTGGCAAAATATATTTTTCCAAAACGCAAATAACTCAATTAGAGTTACTGATGAGTTTATGAAAGCAGTCCTTGAGGGTAGAGAATGGACAACTTACTATCGAACTACAAAAGAGCCAGCAAAAACTTATAAAGCAAAAGATATCTTATGGGAAGCAGCTAAAGCAGCCTGGGAATGTGGTGATCCTGGGGTTCAATTTCACGACACTATAAATAGATGGCATACCTGTAAAAATTCAGGCCAGATTGTTGCAACTAACCCTTGTGTTACTGGTGATACTTTAGTTGCTACAAAAGATGGATGGCGAAAAATTAAAGATTTAGTAGGTAAAGAAGTAGAAATAGTTACTCAAAATGGTATTAAAAAAGCAATAAAAGTTTGGCAGACAGGAATTAAACCTGTTTATCGAATTATTACAAGATCGGGTTATGAACTAAAAGCAACCGAAGATCATCCAATATATATTGAAGGCAAAGGAGATGTTATGGTTAAGAATTTAAAGAAAGGGGATAAAATTAAACTTTTAGGTGCTGGCTTTGGAAAATTTAATTTAGATCCAGATGTTGCTTTTATAATTGGTTATTTTGCTGGTGATGGAGCAAGAAGTTTTCAGAAAGAAAAAAATAAATATTTTTATTATTTCACTGGTAGCGAGGATGATATTTATGCTCTTTCTTATATAAAAGACACAATTAATAGTAGACTTCAAGGAAAATATAATAGAAATACAAACTTGAGAAAAATAAACACAGAATATGTTGTTTGCAGTACTAAAGAGCCCGTTTCTCAAATTTTAGAAGAATACTTTGATTCTAAAAATAAAATCTTTAAAGATAAAATTTTCGAACTCAATAAAGAGTCAATTAAATATATTCTTCAAGGCCTTTTTACTGCTGACGGCACTATAACTGGTAATCCTCAAAAAGGATTTTATGTTGGTTTAGACAATATTTCACTAGAACTTTTAAAACAAGTTCAACTTCTTCTTTTAAACTTTGGAATAAAAAGCAAGATTTATAAAAATAGAAGAAAAGAGTTACTAAAGTTATTGCCAGATTCTAAAAGAAAGTTGAGGTTATATAAAGTAAGACAAATGCATAGTTTAAGAATAACTCGTTCTTCAAGGTCTATTTTTGAAAGAGAAATAGGTTTTTATTTCGATCATCCAAAACAAGGAAAACTTAAAAATATAAATGAAAATCACAAAACCTACAAAGACCATTTAACTGATGAAATAAAGGAAATAATTTATGAAGGGATTGAACCTGTTTATGATTTAACTGAACCAGAAACAAGTCACTTTGTCGCTAATGGAATTTTAGTTCATAATTGTTCAGAATACAATTTCCTTAATTGGACTTCATGTAATCTTGCTTCGATTAATTTGATGAAATTTTTAAAAGATGATGGAGATTTCGATATTGAAGCCTTTAAGCATACAGTAAGAATAATTTTCCTTTCTCAAGATATTGTAATTTCAAAAGCAGATTATCCTCATTCAAAAATAGCTGAAGAAACTAAAAAATACAGAACAATTGGTTTAGGTTATACAAATCTTGGTGCTTTAATTATGGCCTTAAGTCTTCCTTATGACTCAAATGAAGCAAGATATTTAGCAGCAAGTATAACCTCACTTATGACTGCTGAAGCTTATAAGACTTCAACTGAGATCTCTGAAATTTTAGGGCCATTTCCTGAATACAAGAAAAATAAAGAACCAATGCTTGAAGTTATAAAAATGCACTGTGATGAAAGTTATAAGATTGGAAAAACAGAATTAACTAAAGCAGAATTTCCTTTAGCTCAAAAAATCTTAGAAGAAGCAAATAAAACTTGGAATGAAGTAATTGAAAGAGGCCAAAAATTCGGCTTTCGCAATGCTCAAGCAACACTTCTTGCGCCTACTGGTTGTCTTACTGGTAACACTTTGATATCTACAGAAAGAGGTTTAGTTCCTCTTGAAACTTTAGGTAATCCTTTGGGTGAGAGATGGCAAGATTTAAATATTTTAGTTATGACTGATGAAGGAGAAAAATTAGCAACTAAATTTTTTGTTAATGGTTTAGCTGAAACCATAAAAATAAGAACAAAAGATGGTTATGAGATAATCGGAACTCCTGAACATCGCATAAAAGTCTTTGATAAAGAAACTGGTGAGCTTAAATGGAAATATTTTGCCGATATTAAAAATGGAGATATTGTTGCTTTAGAAATGAATACTATTTTTGGCTCTCCTCAACCAATTGAGTTACCACCATTACCTGAACTTCACTGGAATCAAGATTTTCAGACAAAAGTTCCAAGACACATGAACGAAGAGTTAGCCGAAATTGTTGGTTATTTTATGGGTGACGGTAGTTTACATGCAAAAGGTTTAAGATTTTGTGTTTACAAAGAAGACAAAGATGTTGTTGAGAGATTAAGTTATCTTATAAAAAACCAATTTAATTTACAAATCAAAACCACTTTACGAACAGGTTATATAAAAGTTAGTGTTAACTCAGTACCTTTAGCTATTTGGTGGGAAGCTTGTGGTTTTTCAAAAAAACATAAAAAAGAGGGAAAAGGTTGGGAGCCACATATTCCTTTAGCCATTCTTTATTCAAATGATCCTAAAATATACAAGGCATTTTTAAGAGGTTTATTTGAGGCTGATAGAACTGTTTGGAAAGATGTAAAAGTTCCTGCTCTTTCAACTCATTCTAAAAATTTCCACGATCAGGTTAAATCACTTCTTTTAGCTCTTGGTTTTCCAACAAAATCAAAAATAGGTGTTTCTGGTTGGGGGAAGAAAAATTTGTATGTTCTTTATATAAGAAATAGAGAATATTCTTTTAAATTTAAAGAAGAAATAGGTTTTATGGGTAAAAGAAAAAATGATCTTATTGATATTGGTAAAACAAGGCAAACTCCTCGAATGGATAGAATATTTATTGGTGAGAATTTGTTTAAAGAATTGGTTGCCTCAAGATCAGTAAACAAAAATGATCGAGACATTTTAAGATTAGAATTTAAACGAGGTGGGTTTGTTTCAAGATATTTTGCTAAAAGGATCTTAAATCAAATAGAAAATAAAACATTGAATTTTTATGTCGAAAAGATTTTCTTTGATGAAATTATTCTAAAAGAAAATAATGGTGAAGCTTTAACTTATGATCTTTCAGTTCCTGAAAATGTAACTTATCTTGCTAATGGTTTTATTTCTCATAATACTATTTCTTTTATGATGGACTGCGATACAACGGGAATTGAGCCTGATTTTGCTTTAGTTAAAATGAAACAGCTTGTTGGTGGTGGTTGGATGAAGATTGTAAATAACACTGTTCCTTTAGCCCTTAAAAAACTTGGTTATTCTGAAAAAGAAATTAATGATATTGTTAAACATTTAGAAGAAACTCAAAATATTGAAACCGCACCACACTTAAAAGAAGAACATTTACCAATTTTTGATACTTCTATTCCAGCACCAGGAGGAAAAAGGTTTATTTCCTTAGATGGTCATATCAAAATGGTTGCTGCTGTTCAACCATTTCTTTCTGGAGCTATTTCCAAGACATTTAATATGCCAAATTCAGCTAAAATTGAAGATGTTTATAATGCATTTTTGCAAGCTTGGAGACTTGGCATTAAATGCTTTGCTATTTATCGTGATGGTTCAAAAGCAACTCAAGCTCTTTACACTCAGAAAAGATCTTTCAAAAAACTTGAAAAAAGAAAATTACCCCTTACAAGAGTTTCTGAAACTCATAAGTTTTCAATAGGTGGCCATGAAGGCTATCTTACTTATAGCTTTTTTGATGATGGTTCCTTAGGAGAAATATTCATTAAAATGTCAAAACAAGGAAGTACTCTTGCTGGTCTTTTAGACTCTTTTGCTATTGCTGTTTCTGTTGCTCTTCAATATGGTGTTCCTTTAAAAGAATTAGTTGAGAAATTTATTTATAACCGTTTTGAACCAAGTGGGATAACAAACAACTCTCAAATTCCTATAGCAACCTCAATTGTTGATTATATCTTTAAATACCTTGCCTTTAGATTCCTTTCTGATGAAGATTTAATTGAGCTTGGACTAAAAAAACCGGAAGCAGAGCTTCAAGCAAAAATTACTCAACCACAACTTCCTTTAGAAATTAAAGTTAACAATAAAAACGATCAACTCTCTGGACCTCCATGTAAATTCTGTGGCGGGATGACTACTCGAACAGGTTCTTGTTATACTTGTCTTGAATGTGGTGAAAGTACAGGAGGTTGTAGTTAAAACTTCCTAAAAAAGTTAAAATTTATTAAAAATCACTTTTCCTATGTTATAATTTTATTTTGCCGGGATAGCTCAGTGGTAGAGCGGCAGCCTGAAGAGCTGCGCGTCGGGGGTTCGATTCCCTCTCCCGGCACTTGCCCCGGTAGCTCAATTGGTAGAGCAACAGCCTTTTAAGCTGGAGGTTGGGGGTTCGATTCCCTCCCGGGGCACAAGTTGAATGGCCCGGGTGGCGGAATTTGGCAGACGCGTGGCCTTGAGGGGGCTATGGGATTTTCCCGTGTGGGTTCGAGTCCCACCCCGGGCACTTTAGCGGTGGTAGTTCAGCGGTAGAACGCCTGCTTGCCATGCAGGAGGTCGCGGGTTCAAATCCCGTCCACCGCTCTAAAACCAAGAAAAACCTAAAAATATTCCTATACTTCTTGCAAGATAATCTCCATAAGTTAAAAATTTTGTAATAACTTCTAGAATTTCTTTTTCAAAATTAAAGAATTGAAAGCCAGAACTTACTGGAAGTAAAAAGGCGCTCATGAGGACAATTAAAATTAAAAATAATGGTCTTTTTTTTAGAAAATAACTTAAAATGAAGATTCCATAAACAAGGGCACCAAAATAAAAATAAAGCCAACCAGGTCGTAAATATTCAATTAAAGTGATAGCCAAAAAATAACTCAAGTAACTAAAAATAAAAATTCCTAAATCTTTGTAATAATCTTTAAATTTTATAAAAGAAAAAGTTATGCTAATTAAAACTCCCCACCAAAGAAAAATATTTGGAAAAATATAAAATCCATCTTTTACTCCAATCTGTTTTATTCCAAATGGCCAACCCAAAAAGCAGGTTGCCAGAGGAAAACTTACAGGACTTTGACTTGAATGACTGAACACAATTTTTAGGTTGTCTTTGAAAAATCTAAGAGTAACTTCTAAAAGATTAGTCTTTTTTAGACTTGCAAGATAGTGAAGCTCAAAAGTTAAAAAATAAATCAAAAAGACAACAATTAAGCCAAAAATTAAATCTTTAATTTTTAAATTTTTTTCAAAAATTGCAAAAGGTAAGATAAAAAATATACTAAACCACTTAGAGGAAAAAGCCAGTCCAGAAAAAATAAAAAACAAAATTGGATTTCTTTTAAGAAAAAGAATTGCTAGCAAAGAAAACATTAACCAAGGAATTTCTATTAATAAAAATTTTCTAAAAAAAGCTAAAGAAGTTTCTATATTAGCAAGAAAACCACCCAAAAAAGCCCAGTAAAAGTCATTACTTCTTGAAAGAATTATCAGGTAAATTAAAACTCCAAAAAAAGAGGTAAGAAAAAGAAAAATAATTCTTGGGAGGAAATAATTTTCTTGTCCTGGCCAACCAGCTAATTTAAGAAAAAGACTAAAAATTAAAAGACTCAAAGGTGGATGACCAAAAAAGAATTCTTTATTTTCAAGATAATTGAGCGATCCTTCTATAAAGTAAATTTCATCAAAGACTTTAAATTTGGCTAAATCAATTCCAAAAAGACCGTAAACAAAGCCAAAAATAAAAATTAAAACTCCTCCCAAAAACTTTCTTAGCCCCATCTTGAATTATATTAAATTTCGATTAAAATTTAAAGTATGCCAGAAAAAGAAGAGCAAAAACCAAATCTTAAATGGCTCTATTTTGTAATTATAGGTGGCATAGTTATTTTTGTTATTTCAATTTTATTAGGAGCTTAATTTATTATGAATGAAAAGCAATCAATTTTTCTTTTTTTAAAGGAATCTATAAAGAATATTTTTACGAAAGATTTTCTAATAATAAATACCTTAAATTTTCTTGTTGTAATCCTTAATTTTGCTTTTAATATTTATTTTTTAAAAACTTTAAAATTAACTCTTCCAAATATTAAAAGTTTTGCTGGTGGAACTTTTCTTTTAATTTCTTTTCTTACCCCATTTGTTTTTTTATTTTTGCAAAATTTTATTTTTATTTGCTACCTTGCCCTTTCTTTAGAAAGAAAACCCCTAAAAGACATCTTCAATATTTCTTCTCAAAAATTTTTTTTAAATCTTCTTTTGATTATTACTAACTCAATCTTTGTTATAGGTATCATTATTTTATTTTTAATTCTTTCAGGAGCAATCTTTTACCTTTTTTCAATTTTGAAAATTTCCAAATTTGTAATTTACCCAAACATAATTTTAGGGATTATTATCTTTTTGCCTCTTGCCTTAACTGTCATCTTTTCATTTTTCTTTTTAATAAGCTCGAACAAAAAAATTTTTGAGTCCATTGCCCTAAGTTTTTCTTTAGTAAAAAATAAATTTTTGTCAATCATTAAATTCTTTTTAGTTTTTTTTATTTTCTTTTTTATTTTTCAATACTTCCTTAGCCTTTTGATTTTTGGCTCAAAATTTTTTGTTTCAGATATTTATAAGCAAAGTTTCTATAAAATATTAATCTTTAATCTTTTAAATTCCTATATTTTCTTTCCTCTTTCTCTTTCTTATATGGGGCTTGTCTTTAAATCTTTTAAGGAATTTTCTGTAGGTTTTGAAAAGTATTTAAGAGTACTTAGAATTTTATTTTTAGTTATTATTGCTCTTGCTATAGTTGCCTCTTTTTTATTTCAAAAATATCTTACTCCATATTTTAAAGGCATCTAAAGTTTATCCACAATTTTTCTTTAAATTTCTTTCTAAAGATGCTAAAATAATATAAAGATAATAAAGCTATCAAAGAAAAATTTTTCTTTGATAGCTTTCTAAGTTATGAATGGCGAAAATCAAACAACTCAGACTTCTCAACAAGTTCAAGAGAAAAAACCAAAATTTATCTGGGCTATAGTTGTTTTAGCTATTATTGTAGTCTTAGTTGTACTTTATTTTGTTTTAAGATAGGATGGAAGAACAAAAATTAGAAAAAAAGCCAAAAGTAGTTCTTTATATAATTTTAGGAATTTTAATTGGAATAGTTTTAATTTTGATTGGCTATTTTGTCTATAAGAAATTTATTATTTTCAAGCCTAAACCAATTCCTTTTCAAGAGCCATATAGAGTTCCAACCACAAAAATAGCTGAAGGTAATTTTGAGACTGAAAAGATAGAAAGACCAAAAGAAAAATTATTTGGATTTTTCAATGATGACCTAGTTGCTTATACAATTGCCTCTGATGATTGCCCAGAACTTTCAGGAATGATAGCTCCACCTCTTAGTTTTGTAAGTTTTATAGCTCCGCCAAATCCAAAGACCTGCCATATTTATCTTAAAGAAAAACCAGAAAAGAAAATTACAATAGAATTCAAATAAGCTATGGGCCTTTTTGAGAAAATAATTTCTTTAATAATCAACTTTACTTTAATTTTTGAACCTTTAGCTATTAGAATTCCTCTTACTCCAGCCCAAGCCCAACAAGATCAAAATAGTACTAACCCCAAACTTCAAGTTGAAGTTGAAATTCTACCAGTTTCTTATGATGTTACCGATAATTTTGGAGCTGTAGGAAATTTTTACTGTTATCCATTAGAAGCAAATGTTTTTTCTCCAAGTCTTTATGTTGATAACCACACAGCTACAGTAATAGAAAAAGTAAAAGAAAGAATTACCCAAGTTAATAAGGGATGTGAAACTATTTGGCCTCAAATTCTTTTAAGGTTTATTTTTAATACTTCAAGCGCCACATTAAAGAGAATAGTTACCAATAATACCTCCACAATCAATCTTTTAGTGAATTTAAATTTTAGAGGAGATACTACTACAGACTTAAACTTAACTTATAAGTTCTATCCAAAAGAATCTGCAATTTTTAATTCGCATGAAAATATTATTTTATGGTGGAAAAATGGTAGCAGTTCCCCTGAAGTAGTAGGAGATGAGAATAAATCATACTTTGATGCTTATGTAACTTTAAGATCTCAATATTATTTTAGAGATGACCCTGATGTAGATAATCTTGTAGAGTACATTTATCCAACAACTTCATTACTAAAAGAACATGAGGAAAAAAAGAAAAGGTTTATTTTGAAATATGTAAATATTAATTTTGATGGGTATGACATTTTGATTACTAACGTTAGATTTTTTAAAGATATTGTTAGTTATTACAACTATAAAGAATTAAAAGAAAAACCCACCCTTGAATTTGAGTCTTCTATATTTGAAAAAGGAATTATAGGTTTTTTCCCAACTTTTATAGAATCCTTACCCTTAAATTCACCTGATTTTGTTGAAAATAATTTTTGTTCTTATTATCAGAAAAAAGGAGGAAATTTATATCTTGTACCTTTTCAACATTTAGCTGTTTGGGATATTTTAGTAAATTCAGTTGGTTTTTGTGACGAACCTCCTATTTTTAATTCAGGCATAGCAAAAAGTGAAGATAATTTATGTTTTAAATATACTAATAAAATTCAAAAATGTGAAATTGTAAGAGGTGATGGAGCCACCTCAACTTCCATTTGTTTTGTAGGCCTTCCTTTTGTTAATAGATTTTACAATGCTTTTACGGGAGATGTACCATATTGGGATTTAAACAAAAAAAGAGATTATCGAATTATAAGGACTATAAATAATAAACTTGATAAAGATTTTCCAAGCATGAATAGTTTAATAAATAAACCCAACACCCCTCAGGATGTCGATAATTGGCTAAATAATAATAAAAATAAAATAGATTACTTTTTGAATGAAAGGCCAATCTTTACATATTCTACTCTTCAATATATATCTTCAGGTAAATTTGTTTATACTCTTAACGTAGCTAAAAATTGTGAATATGTAGGAGATAAAGTTATTGCCAGAGTTGATATTGGAGAAGGAGAAAATAGAAGAACGGTAGAGTTATTACCTTACGAATGTTATACTATTGGTGGTAAAGCAATATTTGCTTTTCCACCTGAGGGTTATAGTGTATCTCAAACAGAAAGTTGTAGTTTAACGGATAATAATTGGGGCTTTTTGTATGGTAATTGTAATAACAACTTTTTTATTCTTTTTAATACAACAGACGAATACTCATCTTTCTTAAGTTTTATCTCTAAAGTCAAAAATGTAGATGTAACTAATACTTCAACACCACCACAGGGAATAATTTTTGTCATCGAGACTCCCACTGATAATATTAAAAAATATGAATATAAATTAGTAGACTTTCTTCCTAGAATTTATACATTTAATACTACTACCTATGTTCATCAGTTTTTATCACCTCAGATTGTAAAACACGGCCAATTATTAGAGTATAAGTTTTCACCTCTTTGGTATGGTAATCCATATTTTGGTTCTTTCGAAAGTTTTACTAGTATATGTACTCTACCACAAACTGGTTTTGATGTTTCTTTATATGTAAATCCTCCAACAGGGGAAGCTGAAATAAAAACTACAGAATGTAGTTATTATTATGATCCACTTCAAGGTCGTCAGCAAAGATGTGAAAATGTTGCATACCATTTGCCAAAGAAAGAAGAATGTTATCCGTTATCAATGTCTGTAGCAACAGCTACGATTGATGCAAAATATGACCTTATATTCTTTACTGAAAAATATGATGGTGCCTCACTAAATGAAAAAATTGATATTTTTTTGAAAGCAAATTCAGCTCTTACTGAATATAGAAAAGGTGAGAATGTTTCAAAGTTAAGATTCGATATTTTTAAAATTAGTCCCACTACAAGTTTAAATATAGGGGCCATTTCTTATAAAAGGAAATATATACCTGCACCAATTTTAGCTGATTTTGCTGAAGAGATTGCTTCTAATGTTGGAGTATATTATGAAAGAGATATTGGTGGCGACATCCCTAATTACCTACAGAGTCAAGTCCAATATTTTAAAGATAGTGTTGTAAGAGAACTATCTTCTTATTTGCCAATGGTTTTAGATAAAGAAGAGGCTAAATTTAGTGATGTCTTAAGTTCTACTAAAAATTCTGATATTAGTGATAGTTTATACCTTAATTTTTATCCAGTTGCTGCTCAAATTGGAGGAAAAGAGTATACAATTCCTTGGTTGGTTTATTTCGGTATGTTTCTTAGTAGTGTTGCCGCTTTTCTTAACAATGTAGTTGGCATTTTAAATATAGCTGCTCTTTTAATTCCAGGTCTTGGACAAGTTATTTTAGTAGTAAGAGCAGCAGTTACTGTTTTTTATGTAGCTTCTCTTGTTGTTGAAACTCTTGCCTATTTATCTTATCCAGATTGGGCTAAAAAAATGTATGGAGATTTTGGAAATTTTGCTTTAAGTGCTCTTATTCATTTAGGTGTAAGCTCTTTAAATACATCTCTTATTTTAGATAAAATTTATATACCACCTCTAGTTCAAGATGCATTTCAAGTTTTTTATACAGGATATGCTCTATATACAAGCATTACTAAAGGAGATTATACTTTAACTATTGATTCGAACTTCTATGAAGTTGCAAGGTATCTTGGTTTGAGTGCGCTGTTGAAAAGAATGACCGAACTTCGAGAAGAGGTAAAAAGAATAGATTCTCTATTAGATAAGTATAAATTAGCCCCCGAGGGTCATATTATATTATATAATAAGCATCCTATAGCAAAAGGTTTACTATCTACAATTCGCAAGGATTTAGTAGAGGATTTTTATAAGGCAGATATAATACGTAAAGAAATTGAGAATGCAAGAATAGGTGAAATTACTAAAATGTTGAGTTCAAATGGTGTTTTTGTTGCTGCTGGGGGAGTATTAAGAGCTTGGGCTGCTTATAATGCTTTTAAACAAATGATGTCTCTTGGAAGAACTATGTTAGATAGGGACAAGAGGACAATTAGAGAATTTTGGCTTAAAGCTGTTAACCTTTCTTATGGTTATAAAGTAAGAAATTTAAAAATAAACTTAAATGCTAATGAGCCTTCTCAAAAATTAATGCCAGTTTTTACCCTCTATGGAGTCCCTGTTTATGATCCTTTATATCCCGAATATGGCTTTTATGAACCAGTAAAAAGGTTTTTAGGTGAGGTAGTAGAAGTAAGTCCTAGCTGTGCTCGTCTTTCTTGCTCTTTATCTACAAGTACTGGAGAACTTATTCTCGATTATAATGTATCTAAATATGAAGATATCTTAGGTGGCAAGATAAAGGAATTTTCAGAAAATAAAGAGTGTAAATGGTTTTGGTATACTGACCAGTCTGTTTCGGCTACAACTACGCGTAATATTTCTTCAGAATATATTATTTTGCCTCACAGTACTTCATCTTCTATTATTACCGCAAGTTTAATTGGAGAGAAATACTTAGCACGACTTAATCTTTCTAGTACAGATGATTTTGTAAATTTTGTAGAATATGAAAGAAAGAATTTAAACGGTGGACGTGATGATTTTGTATATTCGTATATAAAGACGCGAGAAAATACATCAACCTTAACAATAAATTCATGGGTCCAATTTCCTCCTCTATCATCTCAACCTCCGCAGAATTATACCTGCGGGAATTATTCTTATAATAATTTATCTTCTTTAGTAATAGTTACTTCAACTAGAGGTTATAGTTTAGAATGTGACAAAGATAAAACTCCTAAATTTAAAGGAATAGATACTTATAATACTTGTCTAGGGTGGAGGTGTGAATATGATCCAGATCAACAACCATCCCTTCATGTGACTACTCCTAATAGATAAGATATTGAATTTATGTTAAATATAATTAAAATAAAAATAATGATGATTAAAAAATACCTCCTAATTTTCATTATGTTTTTAATTCTAGGCGCATTTAATATCGTATTAAGTCAAAATAATTCTTCTATTTCAACTAACGAGTCTCTCCCTTCTTCTGATGAAAAAGAAGTTGGAAGAGAAATTGAGCAAAAATTAAGTAATTTTAATATCACTTTACAAGATATATCTTTCTGTCCAACTACAACAGAACCAATATTAAATGATAAACTCAATTTTATTGCCACCCTAAAACTCTCCATTAGTTCCAGCTCATTAAGGTTTTTATGTAAGACTTTATATCCTGGCGATTCTAATGCATTCTTTTTTCATGAGACATTTTCTTCTCCTATTTCAAGCATAAACAACCCTTATATTAGGTGCAGAATTCCTATAATTGAACCATTAACTAAAAATTTATACTATCTAGATGCTCCTATCGGTGAATTGAACTTAATTTTTAATGACTTATGCAGGGAAGATAGAAATTACTCTTCTTCTACTAAGGTTGAAATAAAAAATATTCCTTTTCCAGAGATTTTTAAATTTCCTTATCCTGGAAGGGAAGTTGAGATACCACCCCCTGAAGAATTTTATAAAAAAATTACTCAAGATATGTCGAATTTAAAGATTGAAGGAAATGAAGGATTTTGTTATTTAGATTTTAATGTAAATTACAATAATGGAGGGAAAACAACTTCTAGTGTTTTTATATTGGATCGACTTACTTCAATTCCTTCTCAAGAGTATAATGTGGTGTATAAAAAGAAGTTAAATATTCTTCCTAATTTCTCTCTTGTAAGTGGTAATGCTTTGAAAGTTGATTGGCGCTATTTTTATAATTATGGCTATCTTCAACCGGAAAAACTAAAAAGTTTTAACTGCCAAGTACCTGGACAAACTATTCCTCCTCAACAAAGCAGTAATTTTATTTCTTTTTACATATACACTACTACAACTGAAACAATAAGCCAAGATAAATATTTAAGGATTAGAGGTGAAATTATAGCTGAGTATCTAGATAAATCTACTTTAACCTATTCTGTCCCTGATACTTTAAGTTCTACTATAGAAATTCCAAAACAAAATGGAAATAGTAAGTTACAGGTGATTAGAGTTAATATTTTACCTTCACAAATGGAATACTCTTATGACTTTCAAGGTTGGCAGGGTGATTGTCATATCTGTGGTGGGTCTTCTTCTTGTAATAATATTTCCATTTCTTATGCATCTTATAAAGATAACTATTCTTGTGGGTTAAAGTTTAATTTTATAGGATTTCAATTTGATTTATCTTCAAATATAAGTGTGGGAATCATAAAAGTAAAAAAAGAAGACGATGGTAGTGAGATATGTAATATTACACCGGATAGTAGATTCTGTAACGTTATATTAACTACAAAATCACCTGTAAATCTTATTATTGAAAGTTCAGTGAATTTAGGAGATCGTAGCTTATATAACTTAGGAGGGGATTGTAGTTATTCCAGATTTTCTCAAATAAAAGATAAATACGTAGCGACGATAACAGTTTCTAAGAACTATAGTTGCATTATTAGAGAAATTAACCAACAACAAATAGAGCAACCGTCTAAACAGGACCTATTTTTAAATAACGAAATTTCATTAGTTAATAAGACTTTTATATTAATTAGAAAAAAGATTTTATACTTTAGGGTCAACTTAGTTAAAATTTTAAATAACTTTCTAAAATTCTTTGATGAGATAAAAGATGTTTTAGCTCAAGAAACAAATATTGTTTCCTTTAATGCTGTTTGGGAACAAAGAGAAGATACTACCTCTCACAAAGTTAAGATAAAACTTTTAGATGCAGAGAATAACGATAAAGAGATTATTTCCACCGAAGCACCAATCAATAGTAGCTCTCTTGTTTTAAATTATGAATTTTATAAAGATTTAATAACAACTACAAACAATACTATTAAATACTTAGATCACTTCTATGCCTTAGAATTTAGTATAAATGAAAATGAAACTTTTAGAGTTGAGTTTTATTTAGAAGGCGATAAACTTTTAGACAGAGTAATTAGTCAGTTAAAATGTGGTGATATTATAGAACACCATAAGTATGACCCATTAAATTACGGAGATCCTACAAATCAACCTTATTCTTCTTTCCATAAAATATGTTTTAATAACAAAGGCGATGTGGGTAGTGCTTTAGGTGTGAAGTTTGAAAGCTATCAAAATTCTTTTTATAATGATTATAAATATTTTATTTCGTTTCAGGAATATATAGGGGACGAAGGAAGTGTTATACCTATTTCAATTCCAGTAAGTAAGTGGATAACTTCTATAACCGCTACGCCATCTACAAACCTTACATGGGGAGGAAATGGAATTTATAAATTCGGTGCTGGAGAAGATCAAGTTTCGCCTGCAAGCTCTTCAATTGTTGTTAGTTTTCCCAATTTGTGTTATTTTGATGAAAATGGTTGTAATGGAAGACCAGTTACAGCTACTGCAACTTTGAGTTTTAAGGGTTATGCCATAAAAGATGGTGCGTGGAAAGAAATTACAAAGGGATATAATAAAGAGGCTGTTTATCAAACTAGAATCACCTATATTCCACCAGCACCATTAATTAACTTAGGTATATCTACAACTACGCCAACTACTAAAACACTATCAAAAGAAGAGCTTCGTGAGCTTAAAAGTGTTTTGGGTAATTTAGATTTATTAAATTACTTCATCTATTCATCTCCAGTCAAAGATAATCTTCCTGCTGCTTATTGGAGTTATTATAATAGACCGGATGAAGCAACAACCACAAGAAATCCATTTTTTGCTTTAAATGATGAAGATTTATGTCAAATAGAACTTTGGACAGCAACTGGAACAAATAGTTTAGAATTATTTGATGGTTCTCTAGTTGATGAGATGATTAATACAGTTTCTTCAAGTACAATATCAGAAGAGATTAAAAAGAAAATACTTAATGAACTCTTTTCCAGCTCTTTAATTAAAGTTATAGCATTAAAATATCTTCTTACTCCTATGAACAGTGGATGGCCTGTAATAACTGATGAGAACCAAAACATTCTAGTGTCAGTAGAGGATTTTCAAAACATTTTTGGCTTTTCAACTCCAGTGGATAGAGAAAAAAGCTTGACAAAGAACTTCCTAAGGGATATAATTAAAGATAAAGTTAAAAATATGCAAGATTTAAGGAAAATAGAATTAAGATTTATTTGCTATCAAAATTGGGACGGTAATAACCAAAAGATAAACCTGGCTTCAAATTTAAATGCCGGAAGAGTTGACGGTGTTGATGCAGTTGTTGAATCTGTAAGCTTCGAACTTATCCCCCTTTCCGCCTCAATTTACAAACAAACTCAAGAATATAGCGTTACCAAACAAACATCCGATCAACAAAAATCTAAAACAGTGACGTTAAAAATAAGCGTGAACGATGAAGATTTAAGGGATACACCAGTTAATTTAAAGTTTATATCAGGCTCACAGAGCTCTATAAATATAACTGTTAAATCCCAAACTAGGGTTTTAGAATCAGGAAAGAGTACACTAATAAATATAGGTACTACAACGAACAGTGGGATATTTATCGAACAAATACCCGTTACTTTTGAGTATTCAACTACTTCTGAGATAACTATAGAACTTTCAGTAAAAGATAAAACTAGAAAACTTAAGGTCTTTTTGCAGTAAATAAAAATTAAAAATTATTTAAGGAGGTGATTAACTATGTTTTTATTTATTTTTTTCCTTTTTCAAATTCAGATTTTGTATCAAACTATAAAAGGCGACATAGTAGATGTTGTAAAAAGTAGCGGCCCGTATATGTTAGAATATGTATTAGAAATTGAAAACGAAAAACTTAAAGTGATTAATGAGAATAAAACATTCGAAATCGATAGTGTATATGATGTTATAGGAAGCGCACTTAATGGTGATATATTATACATAGTTTATTCAAAAATAATAGAAAAAACACCTCCGATATACACACTAAAAAGCGCGGAAATTGTAATTTATAAGGATAAGGATAGTGTTAGTAATATATTAAGTGATAATTTTTTAATTCGGGAATTCTTTGGTTTAGATATAGTAGAAAGGATGTATATTCTTTCTACAAATTTAGGGGCAAAATTAGAAATAAAAGACACAAACGATAACGTGGTATTTGAGAGAGTAATTAAAGACGGGGATGAAGAATCTGCATTATATAGCGCTATAAGAGCTAAAAAGATAAGTAGGGATATGTATGCTGTAGTTAGTACATATTTAGATCTGACAGACGGTTTCGAGCGTTTATTTTTTATTATTTATGAAAAAAAGAATGGCTTGTTAAAAATGGTGAGAGACAGTCTTACATATGGTTATTTTTGTGATGGAATTGTAAATTTAGATGATATGGGTAATGAATATTTTATTGTTTTAAAATACATAGGCGGCAACCAATTAATTTGTAGTTATTATGATTCTTATTATTCTCTGAAAGATTATATGATGTTGAATGGAATAGATGGGGGTTTTATTTATGTAAATGACAATTTATTTGGATTAATTGTAATGGATAGAGAGGCAGGCGAAAAATTGATAATTTTTAGGATTTATAATAATAAATTGGAGAAAGTGATGGATATAAATTTTTCTCTTTCTGGATATATTAGAGCACAAAAATGTTTTAGTGTGAAAAATGGCATAGTAGTATTTGATGATAAAATGGTTATTTTGATTCCTGTTGACTTTACTTCTGTTCAAAAACAAGAAGAAAACATGAAAAAGTCGTCGCCTTTTATGTCTTATGTTACTACGAAATATGTTTATGTTGAGGACGTTGGAGAAGAAGAAATAGAAAGGATAGAAGTATTTAATTTATTAGGTCAGAGGGTAAAGTCAAAATATGAGTATAATAAAAGACAAATCATTATTGATGTATCTGAACTTCCTTCAGGTATTTACTTTTTCATTATAAAAGGAAGAAAAAGTGATTTAATTAGAGGGAAGATAATTAAAGTAAAATAACCCCTAACCTTCCCCCTAGGTCCTCTTTGTGGCGGCCATTTTTGGCCGCCTTTTTTAATTTAAAAGAGTAAGACACTATAAAATTAACCTGCAACAGTCAACAAAATCCCACCATTCGTCCAGTCTAAATCTTCCCGAAAGTCTATTAACAAATGTCAAAAGTTATATTATTTTCAATTCAGAAATAAAATTTTAAAATAAAAATATGCTATCCCAATTTATAACAAATGGTATTTGCTCAGGTGCTCTTTACGCTTTGGGTTTCGTTGGTTTTATTTTAACACCAGTCCCGAAGTGATCGTCCGTAACGATAATATTTTTCAACGCACGCGCTTTGACTCTCATTTCTTTCGGTAATTCTTTCAAATCTTTCCCGATCGTACGGATAATTTCTGAATTACCTGTGCTTCTCTTGAACATTTTTTGAGCGAGTTCTTCATGTTCCGGAAATGCATTACAAAACAAATTCAATAATTCTGAAACATAATATTCGCATCCACTATCAGCCTTGAGTATTATTTCAATTACCTTTTCTGCGTCTTCTTTGCTCTTAGCTTCCTTTCTTTTTTTATACACCATCGTCCTTGCCCCCTTATTAATTTCTTAACTCTGGTTCATTTTGGAAAATTGAAATGCGGTTATCAAAGCGAAATAACTTTCTAAGTAATTCTTGAAATTTTTGTAAACCATTCATATCCATCAGAGTGACCAGCCTTTTAGACAGTCATAATATATTATCAAGGGGTGGTGGACATTTGTGAATGTCCGTACAAAGTGTTTTAGGCTCATCAGGGTTTCATTTTTGTTTTTGAAACTTTTTTAGTTAGTTTTAGAGGGACAACTTAAAATATGAGTACCAGATATTTCCCTTGTCAACTTTTTTGGTTTTTATTAGGTTATTTATATTATTTTCATTTAACTTTTTTACATTTAACTCTTTTAGCTTTTTGAATAGTGCCTTTCTCGCCTCGGCCTTACCTTCTTTTTGCTTATCTTTAACTTCAAGTATATAACATAAAAGTTTATCCTTTTTTAGAGAAATAGTGAGTCCATCAAAACCAGCAAATTCTTTTTTTCTTTGTTTTAACTTCAACTCCGTTAAGGATATGACAATATATGAATCTTCGTTTAATTTTTTAATAAAATGAAGCTTTGCTTCTAACTTCGAGTTTTTGAACTTCTTTAGTTTATTTATTATTTTCTTAGCATCCTTAACTTTGCCAAAGAAAGCATGTGGTCCGTCACCTTTCCATTTATATGGGAACGTTATTACTTTTGATGCTTTACGATAATGATTGGCAATTCTATTACTACTTTAAAAAGATATTATCTCTTATAGAGAGAGAATGGAATATCTTTATTCATATGCAAGAAAAGCTCAAGAGGTGTATGAAAAGTATAAGAATGAGCCCCAAAAAATTAAAGACGAACAAGAAAAGAGGATGTTTTCTCAATATCTGTTATATACCAGTTATGAGAGTGAATTGATTTTGGTTGAGATTTTTAGGGAAAAAGTTAAAAAAGCAGCTAGTATTGCAGAAATAATTAGAAATTTAGAAAAGAAATCTAAAAAAGATGATGAAAAAATTAATAGGTTAAGAGTTCGTTTTGGAATAGCTAAAGCTGAGGTAGAGAAAATGATAAATGATTTAGGGCCATTATTAGAACTTGCTTTCAGAAGAGAATTAGAAAAAGAAGATGAATATAAACATAAATTTAATATGTTGAGTAAAAAAGAAGCAAAACTGAAAGTTTTAATGGAGATGCCAATTGGAGACGTTTTAACCGCTCATGAAGTTTTTCAAGAAAAGATGGCTGAAGATTCCGAAGGTCGAGAAAAAATTTCAGTTAGTAGGCAATTAAAAAGAATTGCTCAAGGTAGAGATTGGTTAAGAGTTGAAGACGATTTGCAAGAAATATTAAATAATGAAAATGTTTTAGCAGTATTAAAAGAACTTAGTCAAGAGACTGGAGAAGATCTTATTTCTTTTGCTGAAAGTTTAGTAAAAAAAGAAGAAAAAGATGAGGGAGAGTATAGATCAAAAAAAGAAATTGAGGAAGAATTAAAAAAAATTGAAGATGGGATTGAAGAAGGAATGAAAAATGAAACTCCTTGGAAAGAAATACTTCAGCGGGTGATTCGTAATATATTATATGGTCAAGAAGGACCAGGGGATATTGACGATGTTTGTACTGGATCGGCCTGGCGCGCTTTTTCGGAGTACTGTTCTCTCTCTTTCTATCTTTCCGAACTCGAAAAAATCGCAAATCAAAAAATGAAAGAACTTGAACATAAAAAAGCCCTTCATCCAGAAAAGAAAATTCCTCCTCGTCCAGAAGCAAGAAGTTTTTAAAATTAAATAAAAAATAATATGCTAGAACTTAATCTTGAGGAATTAAGAAAAAAATATAAAAAGATTAAAAGTTATTGCTTAATAACTTTGCTTGATTAAATTTTGAGGGAGCTATAGGAAAATAATTATAGTTAATTTTGAAAGCGCCGAAAGTTATAAAATTTTTATTTATGAGATAATTAAAAGCTAATAAGTTTGAGAACTTTTTTAATTTGCAATTAGAAGCTAGAAAAATTAAAGTTACTTGAGGAAATTTTAAATTTTAGTTATAAATTATGGCTGAAGATTCTGAATCTTTTTATCAGTAAGAAAATTTTGCAAACTTTTCAAGAGAAATAAATTTTATTTCACTAGAAAGAGGGCTTTTAAAACTGCTAAATTAGATGAAATTTTTTTAAGATGACTAAAACTAAGGTAAATTATCTTTTAAATTTCATTTTTAATTAGGGGAATAAAGAGGATATAGCAAAAAATTCAAGAACATTTCTGATAGTTAGAAAGAGACTTGATTTTTATTAATTTTTAGTTTATAATTCAAAGATGTTTCCTGAAAATTACAAAAATTTTTCAAAAGAAGAAGAAAGTATAATTAGAGAAAAAATTCTGGAATTTATAGGAGAGAATGAAGAAAATTTAGTTGATTACTTTTTATATTTTTCTAAGGATTTAAGAAAGGGGTTTTATGGTTTACCCATTTATGATCTTAAATTTTTACGGGATTTTTTTATAAATAAACACAGAAGCTCTAAATCAAAAAAATTTTTTAAACACTTAAATGACCTTAAAAATATTCTTGATGATTCGCAAACAAGAGAATTTTACAATTTTATTCAAAAAGAATTTCCGAAAAATGGGCTAGGAATTTTATTAGAGGTTATAAATGAAGAAATTGAAAATAACGATGAGCAAAAGTATATAGATAGTTTAAGAAAGATTGAAAGATCAGTGCAAGGTTTAATAAAAAGAGGCAAAAACTATGATCTTTATAGCATAATTGAAGATTATAGTCTTTTTGGAAGGAAAATTCTTTGGACATTGTTTATGAAGTATAAAGAAATTTATGAGGATAAAATACTAAAAGGAAGAGGATATTTACCTGATGAAGTAGTAGAGAGATTAGATGATTATTTTAAGTCTATAAAAAAATTAAAAAATTACAAAGAAGAAGTAAAGAAATTGATTGGAAACGATATGATTGATCCGACAAAAATTTTTGCTTCAAATGTTTCTTTTTTTGGAATTTTTCTTAGTTTCTTTGGGAGAATAAATGAAAGTAATTATTCTTGTTTAAGTGATAAAGATTATATAAAAGGCTATCTTACACAACATATTAAAGAAAAAGAGATTAATAAAAATACTTTTATCAGTGAATTAGCTGAATGCTTAAAGACAGTTCTTTTTAATAAGTATCTTGAAAAATTTTTGACTGTAAGAACTTCTTTTTATGATGATTTTTTTCATGGAGTTGATAATATAATTGTTGACCTAGAAGGAGGGGATAAAGTTTTGGGAATAGATGTGACAATTAATTTAGAAAAGAAAATAAAAAAACTTGCAGAAAAAAACAAAAGGATACAAGTGCTTAGACAAGAAGGAATTCAAAAGAAAAAAGAAGATATAAATGAAATTCTTTCCCGCCCTGATTGGAGACTTTTAAGGTTTGATTTTAATTTAAATTTTGACTCTAATTTGAAGAAATATAAATGTGTAGTTATTAATGAAGTTAAAATTAACAATTCCTTCCCTGTAGTTATTATTCCAATTTCTCTTGAAGATATTTTAGAAATTTTAGAAGAGCTTAAAAGCAGAAAGTTTGATTATAAAAAATACTCAGATGTTGAAAAAAGTATTACGAAGAAAATTATTAATTCTGTTGTTTTGCAGCTTGAAATAAAATTAAAAAATGAAAATTTACCCAATAGTCAAAAACTAAAGAGTATAATTGAAAAATTTGAAAATTCTTTGAAGTCTCTCTAACTTGTTGTATAATTTTAAGTATGGTTGAAGGTTTAATAAAGGAGTTTGAAGCTAAATTAAATGATTTAAAAAAAGAACTACAGGAAAAAATTTCTAAAGTTAATATTTCAAGAGGTGGATTTTCAATGATAGAGAATTACTTAATAAAAATAGGAGAAAAAACTTATCCACTCAAACAGTTAGCCAATATAGTTATTTTAGATAGCTATTCGATAAAAATTGAACCCTACCTTCAAGATTATGTTCCTTTTATTGAGAATGCACTTTCGAAAAGTAATTTAAATTTTACTTTAACTAAAGAAAAAGACCATCTTCATCTTAAATTTTCACCTCTAACAGAGGAAACACGCAAGAAATTTTTAAAGATTCTTTCTGAGGAGAAAGAAAGAATTAAGATAGAATCAAGAAAAGTAAGGGATAATTTTTTAAAAAAGCTTAAAAATGCAAAAGAGGAGAAAAAAATAAGTGATGACCAGTTTTTTAGAGGTAAAGAAAAACTTGATAAACTTATTGATGATTTTAATAAAGAAGTTGATAAAGTTTACCTTCAAAAAGAAAAAGAGATTTTATTATAATGATTATTCTTTTTATTTTTTTAATTGGAATTCTAATTTTGATTCATGAATTTGGTCATTTTTTATTTGCTAAAATTTTAAAAGTAAGGGTTGAAGAGTTTGGTATTGGTTTTCCTCCAAGAATTTTTAAAAAAAGGAAAGGCGAGACAATATTTTCTTTTAACTTAATTCCTTTAGGTGGCTTTGTAAAACTTTATGGTGAAGAAGAAAAAAAAGGAGTTTCTTATAGTTTTTCTGATAAAAGCCCCGTTGAAAGGATGTTGATTATAGTTGCTGGAGTTATTTTAAATATTTTTCTTGCTTATTTTATTTTCAGTTTAGTGAGTTTTTTAGGAATTTCTAAACCTATTTTTGATGAAAGGCCGGGACAAATAATGATTTTTGAAGTAAGCAAAAATTCACCAGCTTATTTTGCTGGTTTGCGTCAAGGTGATTTTATTTTAAATTTTAACCAAATAACTGATTTTCAAAGATTTGTAAAAGAAAATTTAGGTAAGGATATAGAACTTCTTATAAAAAGAAAAAATCAAGTTTTCAAAATTGTTGTCGCTCCAAGAAAAGAATATCCTAAAAATGAAGGACCTCTTGGGGTAGCAATTTATAAAGTTGAGTATATAAAAAAGAATTTTGGAGAAAATTTTGTCTATGCAGGTAAAATAACAATTAGTTTTTTAGGTGAGATGATCGCTAAGCTTTTTCAGATTTTTAAAAATTTGCTAGTTAAAAAAGAAGTTCCTAAAGATGTTGTTGGTCCAGTAGGAATTTTTCATCTTCTTTTTCAGCTTCAAAGTTTTGGTCTTAATTATATTCTTTTTGTTTTTGGTATTATTTCTTTAAATTTAGCTTTGATTAATATTTTACCTTTCCCAGCTCTTGATGGTGGAAGATTTTTATTTGTTTTTATCGAATTTTTAACTGGTAAGCAAGTAAACAAAAAAGTTGAAGAAGTAATTCATGCAGCTGGTTTTATAATTTTAATTTTCCTTGCTCTTATAGTGACAATTAAAGATTTAAGAATGATCTTTTAATATGTTTCAGTCAAAACTTTTTTATAAAGCAAAAAAAGAATTTCCTAAAGATGAAGAATCAATAAATGCAAAATATCTTATAAGGGCTGGTTTTATTGAAAAACTTTCTTCTGGTGTTTATGAATTTTTGCCACTTGGTTTTAGAGTGTTAGAAAAAATTACTGACTTAGTTAGAAAAGAAATGCTTTCTTTGAATGCTCAAGAATTACTTCTTCCTGCCTTGCATCCAAAAGAAAATTGGTTAGCTACTCAAAGATGGGAAAAGTTTGATGCGCTATTTAAGCTAAAATCAAGAACTGGTAGTGAGTATGCTCTTGGCCCGACTCATGAAGAGATTATCTTTCCTTTAGTAAAAGAAATGATAAGTTCTTATAAGGATTTGCCTCTTGCTCTTTTTCAAATTCAAACAAAATTTAGAGATGAACTTAGAGCGAAAGCTGGGCTTTTAAGAGGAAGGGAATTTTTAATGAAAGATCTTTATAGTTTTCATAAAACAAATGAGGAAGTTGAAAAATTTAAAGAGAAAGTTGATAGAGCATATCTTAGAATATTTAAAGTTCTAGGGCTGAAAGTTTATAAAACTTTTGCTAGTGGTGGAACTTTTAGTAAATATTCAACAGAATTTCAGGTGCCGACAGAATTTGGCGAAGATGAAATTTTAATATGTTCTAATTGCAAAGTTGCTTGGAATAAGGAAATTAAAAGCGATAGAATTTGTAATTTTTGTAAAGAAATATTGACTGACCATAAAGCGATAGAAGTTGGTAATACTTTTAATTTGGGTGATTCTTTTTCAAAAAGTTTTGATTTGAAATTTAAAGATAAAGATGGTAAAGAAAAATATGTTTTTGCTGGATGTTATGGTTTAGGCATTTCTAGATTGATGGGTGCTATTGTTGAAGTTTTTCATGACGATCGTGGCATAATTTGGCCAGAAAAAGTAGCTCCTTTTACTTTTCATATTTTGATTTTGAAAAAGAAAGTAAACTTAAGTGAAGTAGAATCAATAGTGAAGATAATTGAAAAATTAAAAAAAGACTATCTTCTCGATGAAAGAAATATTAGTTTTGGACAAAAGTTAGTTGAGAGTGATTTAATTGGTATTCCTTATAGACTAGTTTTAAGCGAAAGACTTAAAAATATGATAGAATTTAAAGAAAGAAAAAGTGAAAAGGTAAAATTGTTGAAAATTTCTGAATTGTTTAAATTTTTAAAGGAAAAATTAAAAATAAAGTGAATATGTTTTGGAAAAAGTTATTAGCCAAAACAAAAATAGGAATAGATTTAGGAACATCCAATACTTTAGTTTATGTTAGTGGCAAAGGTATAAAAATTAGTGAGCCATCTGTGGTTGCTTTAAGAAAAACTACTAATGAAGTTATTGCTTTTGGAAAAGACGCTAAAAAAATGATTGGAAGAACTCCGCCAAGTATTGTTGCCATAAAACCACTTGTAAATGGAGTTGTTTCTGATTTTGAAGCAACAACCTGGATTTTTAAGATAATAACTCAAAGATTTTCTTCACCGTTTAAGACATTTCTTTTTGTCATTGCTATACCGCCAGAAATTACTGAAGTTCAGAAAAAAGCAGTTATTGATGCAGCAAAAAATGCAGGTGCAGCAGAAGTCTATCTTATAGTTCAAAATATTGCTTCAGCTATAGGTGCCAATATTGATATTGAGCAAGCAAAAGGAGTTCTTTTAGTTGATGTTGGCGGTGGAACAACAGACATTGGCGTTATTTCTCTTGGTGGTCTTGTTCTTTGTAAAACTATTAAAATAGCTGGCGAGAGATTTGATGAAGATATTGTAAATTATGCTCGAGATCAATTAAAGCTTGTCATTTCCACTGAAATGGCTGAAGAAGCAAAAATAAGCATTTTTTCCTTAACAAATGAGGATAGTGGCAAAAACTTTACTCTTAAAGGTAGAGATGTTTTTTCTGGTCTACCAAAAGAAGTAAATATTACCTCATCTCAGATAAAAGAGGCTGTAAAAGATTCAATAGAAATTATTGTTTCAAATGTAAAAGATATTATTGAAATATCTCCTCCAGAAATTATTAGCGATATTTTAGCTCAGGGTATTTATCTTTCTGGTGGAGGGGCTTTAATTAGAAATCTTTGTTCTGAACTTGAAAAAGGAACTGGTCTTAAAGTTACTTTAGTTGAAAATCCTCTTACTTCTACCATTGATGGTATTGGAAAAGTTATAGAAAACTTTAATTATTATAAAAAATATCTTGAGACATTATGAAGTTTTTTAAAAAAATTTTTATCCTTGGAGTTTTAGCTTTTTTTCTTTTACTTTTTTCGTTAAAAGTCGATGCTGTGGCACTTAATAGTCGAACAAAAGTTTTTACTGATATTTTTAGTTTTCTAGATTTTTTAAAATATTCAATTTTAAATTTAGAATTTAAAGATTCTGAAAAAGAAAAAATTTTTAGCTTTCTCGAGCAGCTTCAAAGAGAAAAAGAAAAGATATCAGATTCTTTTAAAGAAAAGTTTAAAAACTTTAAAATTTTAGAGATAAGCTGGGTTAACAATAAAGGAGAAATTTATGTAAAAAACGATATTTTTCCTGGTTATGTTTTTTCTTCTGACTTTACGTTAGTTGGGAAGGTTTTTGATTTTAATACTTCATCAAGAAAGATAAAATCTCTTTTAGAGCCAAATTTTGAATTTAATATAGCTAAAGAAGGAGAGTTTTTAGGACTAGCTAAAACTTTAGGTTTTGGCCTTTTGGAGATAAATCTTAGCAAAGAAAAAACTTTACCAGAAGGAGAAATTATCTTTACTGGGGGTAAAGATAATGTTTTTGAGCCAGGTTTTGTTATCGGAAAAGTTGTCAAAAAAATAGAAAGCGCAGTTGAAGAAAAATTGATAATAAAGATATTTTTTGAGCCGACAAAGACACACTATTTAGTTTTAGTTCCAGAATGATTCTTTTACCAATTTTTCTTCAAGCTCTCTTTTATAGATATTTTTTCTTTCTTTTATTTTTTAATCTTTCTCTTTTTTTAAAAGATAATAAACTTTTAAGGACTTCTTTTTTGAGTTCTTTGATATTTGATTTTTTAAATGGTAATTTTTTAGGTTTTAGCATTTTATTTTTAATTTTTGATTATTTCTTTTTTTTGATTTTGAATAAATTTTTTTTAAAAACTATAAGTCTTTTTTTTGTCTTTAATTTAATTTGTGTATTTTTATTCTCCTATTTAGCCTATAGTTTATTTAGTAAGTTTGGGTCATTTTTATTTATAACTTTTTTTCTAAAAAATCTTCTCTTGGTTATAATATTTACAATATACTATGCGAGAGCAAGAACTTGAGGATTTTTATCAGTTAAATTCAAGCTACTACTTAAAAATTCAAGAAAGGCCACCTAAAAGTAATTTAATTGATTTTCTTTTTTATTTTTTTGTTTTGGTTTTAATTGTTTTAGGTATAAAGCTTACAGTTTTTGATTATAACTTTTTTAAGTCAATTTCTGAAGGGAATTACTATTATAATATTTTATTTTTCCCACCAAGAGGAAATATTTTTACCTCGGATGGTAAAGTTATAGCTCAAAATATTCCAAGTTTTGATTTAGTGATTGATCTTGTTTTAATGAGAAAAGATAAAAATCTTTTTAACCAGACTATCGAATTTTTAGAAAAAGTAGAAATTGTTCCTAATGTTATAACAAAAGAAAAAATAGAAGAAGAACTTACAAAGAAAAATCAAATTTTAATAAGGAATATTGATCAGGCAACCGGGATAGTTATTAAAAACAGAGACTTACCTAGCCTTATTGTTGTTGACAGTTTTCAAAGGTTTTATCCTTATAGCGAAGTCTTTTCTCATCTTCTTGGTTATCCATCTTTTGAGAAAAATTTAAGAGGTGTTAGCGGTCTTGAAAGAACTTATGATGATTATCTTGTTGGTGAGATAGGATTTAAAAAATACTTAAGAGATGCAAGAGGCGTTATTTTAAAAGAGGTTGAAAAGAAAGAGGCTTTAGAGGGTAAAAACTTAATTACTACCATAGATTTTAAACTTCAGAATTTAGTTTTTAAAAAGATAAAAGAAAATTTAGAAAAGCTTAATTTGAAAAAAGCAGCTGCTTTGTTTATTGATGATCAAGGCAAAATTTTAGCAATGGCAAGCTTTCCTTCTTTTGATAATAACATTTTTACTAAAACTATTTTAAGTAAAGAAGAAAAAGAAAAGATAAAGAAAATTCTTGAAGATAAGAATTCAGTACTTTTAAATAGAGTTATAAGTGGACTTTATGCACCAGGTTCTATTGTTAAACCCGTTGTAGCTATTGCCGGTCTAGAAAACAAAAAAATTACTCCTCAAGAAGAAATTTATTCTCCTGGATATTTACGAGTTCAAAATCCTTATACTAAAGAAGTTTTCTTGTTTAAAGATTGGAAAGTTCATGGTTGGACAAATCTTTTCAAGGCTATAAGAGACTCGGTAAACGTTTATTTTTATACTTTAGGAGAAAGAATTGGATACGAGACATTAATGAATTATTATGAGAAATTAGACTTTAATAAACTATCTAACATTGATACTTTTGGAGAAAAAGAAGGAATTTTAAAAAGAAAAGAAAAATATTTTTTAGGCGATATTTATAACATTTCTATAGGTCAAGGAGAAATAGCTATCACTCCTTTAAGAATGGCTCTTCTTGCTCAGGCTCTAGGTCTTAATAAAATTTTAAAGCCATATTTAGTTGAAAAAATAATAGATTCAAATGGCAAGGTTATTTTTGAAAATAAACCTCAAGTTATAAAAGAAAATATCTTTCAACAAGAAGAACTGAGAATAGTTCAAAAAGCAATGAATGAAATGGCTACTTTTGGTTTTGGTGGACTTTTTAAAGATCTTCCTTTAAAAGTTGCCGGCAAAACTGGAACTCCAGAGGTGAGTAAGAATGTCTTTAATGGTATTTTTATTGGTTATTTTCCTTATGAAAAGCCAAAATATTTTTTTGTCATGTTAGTTGAAGAAGCGCCACTTTTTTCAATTACAGCTTCAAGAATTTTACATGATATTTTAAAAGATGGAATTGAGATGGGAATTTTCAAAGATTTATAATTAATTTATGGAATCTTCTAATGAGAAAGTTATAAAAATTTTAAAAGAACTTTCAATTTTTTATCAAATAGAAAATATAGAATTTAAGTCAAGAGCAATTGAAAAAGCAGTCCATAGTCTAGAAGCCCTTGATAAAAATCTTGAAGATATATATAGACAAGAAGGAGAAGATGGTCTTAAAAATATCCCTGGAATTGGAGAGGGAATAGCCAGAAGAATTAAAGAAATAATTGAGACAGGAACTTTAAAAGAATATGAAAATTATAAAAAAAAGATTCCAATAGACGTAGAAAATCTTACAAAACTAGAAGGTGTTGGGCCTAAAACAATAGCTCTGGTATGGAAAAAACTAAAAGTAAAAAATATTCAAGACCTAGAAGAGGCAGCTAAAAATCATAAACTTTGTGTTTTAGAGGGCTTTGGGGAGAAAAAAGAACAAAAAATTTTAAAAAGCATAGAGTTTTATAAATTAAGTGGTCAAAGATTTCTTTTAGGTTTTATTGAGCCAATAGTTCTTGAAATAAAAGATTATCTTGCCTCCTTAAAAGAAGTAAAAAAAATAGAAGTTGCTGGGTCTTTTAGAAGAAGAAAAGAAACAATTGGTGATGTTGATATTTTAGTTGTCTCAAAAAATCCTGAAAAAGTGATGGATTGGTTTGTAAAGATGAAAAATGTCGAATACATTTATGCTAAAGGTCCAACAAAATCAGCAGTTAAACTTAAAAATGGACTTGATGTTGACTTAAGAGTAGTTGATGAGAAATCTTTTGGAGCAGCTTTAATGTACTTTACTGGTTCTAAGGAACATAACATTGAGTTAAGACAACTTGCTTTGAAAAAAGGCTATAAACTTAACGAATATGGCCTTTTTAAAGGGGAGAAATTCATTTGTGGGAAGACTGAGGAAGAAGTTTATGAGAAATTAGATTTAGAATGGATTCCACCAGAATTAAGAGAAGCTAGAGGTGAAATAGAGGCTGCGCAAAAAGGTAAGCTTCCTAAACTTGTTGATTATGATGATCTTAAAGGAGATCTTCAAGTCCAGACAAATTGGACTGATGGAACTAACTCAATTGAAGAGATGGTAAAAGCAGCCATTGATTGTGGACTTAAATACATAGCCATTACTGATCATACTAAAACTTTAGCCATGGCTGGAGGACTGGATGAGAAAGAAATTAAGGAACAAATTAAAGAGATAGAAAAATTAAATAAAAAATATGAGGGTAAAATAAAAATTTTAACTGGAGCTGAAGTTAATATTCTTCCTGACGGTAGTCTTGATATTTCTGATGAAGTTTTAAAAATTCTTGATTTTGTTGGTGCTTCAGTTCATTCTCATTTTAATCTTGATCGCTATAGTCAGACAAAGAGAATTATAAAAGCTATGCAAAATCCTAATGTCGATTGCATTTTTCATCTTACCACCAGAATAATTAACCGTAGAAAAGAAATTGATGTTGATTTAGATGAAATTTTTAAAGTTGCAAGTAAAACAAATACTCTTTTGGAAATTAATGCTTATCCTGATAGACTTGATCTTAAAGATACTTATATTTTAGAAGCTAAAAAATACGGTATAAAATTTGTAATAGATTCTGATGCTCACTCAACGCTTCATTTTAAATTTTTGAAATATGGTCTTGCTCAAGCAAGGAGAGGGTGGTGCCAGAAAAGCGATATTTTAAATACTTTAGATTTGAAAGATTTTATGAAGAGGAAAAAATAAATTATAATTTAAACGATGGAGGTAAGAAATATTGAAGTTAGTTTTAAGTTTTTTTTGAAAATTTTTTTGTTTTTAGTTTTTCTTGTCTTTTTATGGGAGATAAGAGAGGTAATTTTAATTTTTCTTACTTCAGTTATTTTTGCGGCTGGTATTGAAGTATGGGCAAGATATTTAGCTTCTAAAATTAAAATTTCCTATTTTTTAGCGGTTATTTCCATATTTATTTTTCTTTTTTTTGTAGTGAGTCTTGTATTTTATCTTTTAATTCCTATAGCTCTTAATGAATTGAAATCAGCTATTCCAACAATTGTTAATCTTAAAAATAGTAATTTAATAAACTATCCTTTTGTAAGAGAATTTATTGAAAATTTTCAGGAGCAAGTTAGTTTTTATCTTGCTAATATTTCAAAAGTAACTTTAAAACTTCTTGGTGGTCTTGCTAATTTGATTTTAATAATAGCTATTGCTTTTTATCTTGCTCTTCAGGGTAAGAATTTTTTCCAAAATATTCTAAGTATATTTCTGACTCCTTATTGGGTAAGAAGATTTATGGTAGTTTGGGAGATATCTCAATTAAAATTCGCTCAGTGGCTTTCAGGTGAGTTAATTCTTATGCTTATTGTAGGGATTTTAACTTTTATTGGTCTTTCTATAATTGGTGTTCCTTATGCTGCTTTGCTAGGAATTTTAGGTGGTCTTTTAGAAATTGTCCCTTTTATAGGGCCTGTTATGACTGCTATTATTGCTGGAATTATTTCTCTTTCTAAAAATCTTTCTACTGCAGTTTTGGCTATTGTTGTCATTGGCGTTATTCAACAACTAGAAAATCATGTTATTGTTCCAAATGTGATGAAATCAAAAGTTCAACTTAATCCTGTGCTTGTGATTTTAAGTCTTATTATTGGCGGAAAAATTGCTGGACTTATTGGTATTTTAATTTCAGTTCCATTTATGAGTGCTGTCATAGAGGTTATAAAGTTTTTGAAAGAACAGAATTTTTCTTTGAAAGATATTTTAAAAGAGGAGAGGGAATAAAAGTAACTCTATGGATTTTACAAAGACCAGACTTTTTTATTTTCTTAAGATGTTCTTTTGTGCCATAACCTTTGTTTTTTTCTAAGCTCCAATAAGGATATTCCTTAGAAATTTTTTGCATGAAAAGATCTCTTTTAAATTTACATATTACTGAAGCCGAGGCAAGAGAAAAGATTTTTCTATCACCTTTTACAATAAAGATAAATTTTCTTTTATTTTTAAAAGAGCCAAATGCTTTACCATCTATAAGAACATAATTTGGCTTAAAAAAATTTACTAATTTTTTAATAGCTAATTCTTCTGACTTTACAATACCAATTTTATCTATTTTTTGAGGGCTTATTTTTTCAACTCTGTATTTAAATATTTTCCTTAATTTTTTAAAAATTTTTTCTCTTTGAATTTGACTTAGAAGTTTTGAATCTTTTACCCAAAAATCAATTTTAGGTATTTTTTTAAGAAAAATTCCACAAACAAAAAGTGGTCCAGCTAAAGCACCTCTTCCAGTTTCATCTATTGCCAAAATTGGTCCTTTTTTGATTAATTTTTTTTCAAATTCAAAATCATAAATTTTCATTGTTATAATTATAATTTATGGATCAAAGTTTGAGTAAAATTTCCTTAGAAGAAGTTAAGAAAAATTTAAATGCAGATGAAAAAGGTTTAACTAGCCAAGAAGCCCAAGAAAGATTAGAGAAATTTGGCCAAAATAGAATTTTTCAACCACCAAAATTTAATTGGTTTAAATTTTTTCTTGATGAATTAAGAAATCCATTTATAATTCTTTTAAGTATTTCATTTTTAATTTCTCTCTATTTTAAATATTTTAAGGAAGCTTATCTTATACTTTTTGTTATTCTTTTTCAGCTTATTTTAGTTTATTTTCATAAGATTTTCTCCTATAAGTCTCTGAAAAGTCTTTATAATTTTTTGAAAAATACTGCAGTTGTCAAAAGAGATGGAAAATGGACTGTAATTGATTCAAATTTTATTGTTCCTGGAGATGTCTTGAGACTTTCTTCTGGTGATCAAGTACCAGCAGACTCAAGAATCTTAAAGTCTTATGATTTAAGCGTAAACGAGGCTTTTTTGACAGGCGAAAGTTTACCAGTAGAGAAAAAAAATAGTGATACTCTTTGGGCAGGAAGTTTTGTTGTTTCTGGCGAGGGAGAGGCTATTGTTTTTAGTACTGGCAAAAATACTTATTTTGGGAAAATTACTTCAACAATAGGAGAAATTAAAGAGGAGACTTGGGAAGAAATATGGAAAATTGGTAAAAAAATTCTTTATTTTGTTTTAATTTTATCTTTTGCAATTTTTATTCTTGCTTTATTTGAAAAAATAGACCTTAAAGAGACTTTTATTTATATTATTTCTATAATAGTTAGCGCTGTACCAGAAGGTTTGCCTTTTGCTATTTCAGTGTTAATTTTCTTTCAAGTAATAAAACTTTACAAAAGAAGTGTTCTTACTAGAAATATAAATGCAATTGAAAATTTAGGTAAAATTGAAGTTATTTTAACTGATAAAACTGGGACAATTACTGAAGGGGATTTTAAGTATGTTGGTTTTTATAGTTCAAAAAAAGTCAGTAAAGATGAGGAAAATAAAATACTTGCCTTTATTTTATCAAATCTTCATCCTAAAAGTTTGTTTTACAATTCATTAAAAGAGCACGTTCAAGAGGTTGAGATAACAGTTAAAAAAAAGAAACCTTTTGATAGCAAACATAAATATTCTGTAAATACTTTTGAGTTTAATAATGAAAAATACATTTTAGTTGTTGGCGCTCCAGAATATATCATCAAAAATTTTAATGTTAAAACTTCAAAAAAAATTTTTGATGAAATTTTGTCTTTAACTGTTCAAGGAAATAGACTTCTTGGTTGGGCAATAAAAAAGATAAATAAAAATTCAAAAAAGAAATTTTTTGATAATTTTGGTTTTTTAATTTTTTCTGACAAGATAAGAGAAAGTGCAAAGGAGACAATTTCTAAACTTAAAGATTTAAATGTAGATATATTTTTAGTCACGGGTGATTTTCCAGAAACAGCTAGAAACGTTGCTCAAAAAATAAATCTTTCTGATAAAGTTAAAGATTCTTTTGATTTAGATTTTGATTGTAAAGTCTGGGCAAGAATGAAACCGGAAGAAAAGTTTATGATGGTAAAAGAACTCAAGAGGCAGTCAAAAAAGGTTCTAATGATTGGCGATGGAATAAATGATGCTCCAGCAATAAAAGAAGCCGATGTTGGTTTTTCTTTGAATTCTGGAACAGATGTTGCTAAAGATGTTTCTGATTTTATTCTTATGGATGGCAATTTAGATAATGTAGCTTTTTCCTTAAAAGAAGGAAGAAAATTTATAATGGCAATAAAAAAATTATTCCTTGTCATTTTTACTCTTTCCTCAGACATAAGCATTTTATTTTTCTTTTCCTATCTTTTAAACTTACCAAAACCGCTTTATCCAAATCAAGTTTTATTTATAAATATCGTCCAAGATACTCTTTTAGCTTTGTTTTTAATTTTTAATGAAGATTTTTCAAAATTTCCTTCAAAGAAAATTTTTGATAAAAATTTAACAAAATCATTTATTTTTTCGCTTACAGTTTTTCTTTTAATAAGCTTTTTTGTTTACTTTTTTTCTCTTTCAAAACCTAATTTAAAGACAATTTATTTTGTCTATAGTTTATTTGCTCCACTTGTTTTATTTTTGAATATATTTAGGTTTGAAGGGAAAGATAAAAAAACTTTTATTTTCGCTATTTTATGGTTTTTGTTATTCCTTTTAATTTTTAAGATAAGATTTATCTCTGAAGTTCTTTATTTAGATAATTTAGGTTTAAATGATTTAATTTTTGTTCTTCTTGTAAGTTTAATTTTAGGGATAGCTTTCAAAATAGGGTATAATTTAAAAATCCTCGAGTTATAAAATGGGTATTTTGGAAAATATCTTAATTATCATATTTTTAGTTTTAGTTCTTATATTTTTTACACGAGTTTTTATAAAAAGTCTTTTGAATATTTCTTTTTATTTTAATTTTTCCGATTTTATAATTTCTTTTATTTTCGGTGGTATAGCTACCTCTTTACCAGAATTTTTATTCGGCTTTCAAAGTTCTTTAAAAAAAGTTAGTAATCTTTCTCTTGGAAATATTATTGGAGCAAACTTTAATGATGTAACTCTTGTTATTGCTTTGAGCTTGATTTTTAATCTTTTACAAGGAAGAAATTCTTATCAAGAGCTTAAGATTTCAACTAAAGAGTTTTTAGCAACATTTTTAGTAATAATTACTCCTTTTATAGTTGCTTTAAAAGGTAAATTTGGAATTTTTGAGTCAATAGTCTGTTTAATTCTTTTTTCTCTTTATCTTTACTATATCTTTAAAGAAAATAAATTTGAAAAACTAACTAAAAAAGAAATTAAATTTAAAGAATTTTTTCAAAGTATAATTTATCTTTTAATTTCTTTAATAATTCTTATAATTTCGAGTTATCTTATTGTCTCAAGAGTAAAGTTTTTAGTTGAGATTTTTGGAATTTCAAGTTTTGCCTTTGGAGCGCTTCTTCTTTCTTTCGGAACTACTTTACCCGAACTTGTTTTTTCTTATCAGACATTAAAAGAGAATTTAGTTTCTTTTGCTTTTGGAAATATTTTTGGTAGTTTAGTTTTTAATAGCAATTTTATTTTAGCTTTTAACGGGATCATAAACGAATTTTATATTGAAAGCTCAGTAAAGCTTTTGATAAATATTCTCCTTTTGAGTGTAGCTATTATTTTCAATTTTTACTTTTTAAAATACAAACGAGAGCCTCTTTCAAGTGCTTTATTTTTAATTTCTCTTTGGCTTTTATTTGCAGTTTTAAATTTTATATTTTTGTTTTAAAATTATTAAATGAAAAAGATAATTCCAATTTTGGTTTTTCTTGTAATTTGCCAACAGGCTCTAGCAGTTTCTAAAATTTTACCTAATAATCCATTTTATTTTTTTAAAAAAATCTATTTTAGTTTAAAAGAAAACTTTACCAAAGATGTAGACAAAAAATTCGATTTTTATTTTGAAAACCTAAAAAACTCATACCAAGATTTTTATTTTTTACTTTCTAAAGCACCGCAGGACTCAAGCAAAGCTTTAAAAGAGTTAAATGAAAGCCTTTTAAAAATTAAAAATTTTGTCTATTTTAACCAGATAGAAAAAAATAAGATAAGCAAACTTAAAGATTTTATTTTTGAGCAAGAAAAACAAAATATAAAAGCTAAGGGCTCGATTTCGGCTTTAGAAAGAGAACTTTTTATTTTTCTTGCTTCAAAGGATAGTTTTGAAAATAATTTTGAACTTTTAAAGAAAATTCTTAGTAATGGTCTTAATGAAGAAAATATTAATTTAGTTTTTCAACTTAAGGAGATATTAAAAAATCAAAGAAATATTAAAGAGTGGGAAGTTGAATATCTTAGTTTTCTAAAAGACGAAAATACAGATTTTTTATTTAATAATTTGAATCATGTAAAAATTAGCTTTATTTTTGATTATTGGAAAAAATATTTTTTAGAAAAGAAGATAAATCTTACAAAGATACAAAAAGAATCTGAAGTTTTGCTTGCTAAAGAAGATCAAATAAATAGGGAACTTTTAGAAGAAACTCTTTATTGGTTTTATGATAAATTAAAAGATAATAAAAAACAGAAAGAAAATTTTAGAAAAAAGATTGAATCAAGATCAGAAGAAAATTTTGTTCCAGAAACTTTTGAGATAATAATTTCTCTTATTCAAGAGATAACCTCACCAAAATATAGTTGCGAGTTTATTTGGGAGCCAGTCTGTGGAGTTGATGGAAAAACTTATTCTAATTTTTGCTTTTTAAATCTTGCTAAAGTGAAGTTAGCTTATCTTGGTAGTTGCATAACTTTAAATGATCTTGAAAAAGAGATTAACTCAATAAAAGATCCAGAAGAATTTAAAGAAGATTTTCCTGAAATTGAAGAATTCTAAATATGTTATAATAATTTAATGAGAATGATTGACCTTATAATTTTAGCCTTATTTCTTTTGTCTTTTTCTATTTATATTACTTTTGCTTGGAGAGAGCCAGCTGGATCACCACCAGGGGGAAGTGGTGTTTTACAAGGAACTGATAGTGGAGATTTAATAGTGACAGGCAACTTGAATGTAAATTTTTCTTCAAATATAACTGGAAACGAAATTATTGGAGGGAAACTTGAAGTTGGTGGACCGTTAAAAGTTGGTTCAGCTGCAAGTCCTAAGGGTATTACCCTTTATTCTATAGATACATTCAGTCCCTATTGCCTAAAAGTTAGTGCTTCTCCTACTCCAGCTATCCAGTTGGTATCAGGAGAATGCCAATAAAATGAATATTTACAAAAATATAAGAGAAAATATTTTTAAAACTTGGTTACTTATCTTTTTAATATTTGTCTTTATTGTTTTAGTTGGTTTTGTTCTTTCTTTTGTTTTTAACTCAAGGGCAATCTTGTATCTTGCTATAATTTTTGGTCTTCTTATGAATTTTATTTCTTATTTTTGGTCAGATAAATTAGTTATTGCTATGGTTGGAGCTCAAAAGATAGAAAAAAAAGATTTTCCCGAGCTTTGGAATATTGTTGAAAATCTATCTCTTACCGCAGGAATTCCAATGCCAAAAATTTATATCTGGAAAACAAATGCTTTAAATGCTTTTGCTACAGGAAGAAATTATAAAAATTCAGCTATTGTAGTCACCTCAGCCATTTTAGATGTTTTAAACAAACAAGAACTCGAAGGAGTTATTGCTCATGAGATTTCTCATATCAAAAATAGAGATATTTTAGTAGGA
The DNA here is from genome assembly GCA_030549895.1 of Patescibacteria group bacterium. GTDB lineage: Bacteria > Patescibacteriota > Minisyncoccia > UBA6257 > HR35 > JAUQQM01. Next base: position 178,656 of record JAUQQM010000001.1, read on the forward strand.
ACAGTTGCAGCTATTTTGGTTTCAATTATCTCTCTTATAGGAGATTTTACTTTAAGAAGTTTTTGGTTTTCTTCTGATAGAGACCGAAATATAAATCCAATTGTTTTTATTTTAGCTGTTATAGGTCTTATTCTTTCTCCAATATTTGCTCAATTGATTCAGTTAGCAATTTCAAGGCAAAGAGAATTTTTAGCAGACTCTAGTGGTGTTCTTCTTACTCGATACCCCGAAGGTTTAGCTAATGCTCTTTTGAAAATATCTCAAAATCCAACAGTTTCTGCCCCTCAAAGCTTTTCTCATCTTTTTATAGCTAATCCTTTCAAAGCAGATCAAAGAACAAAAAAGACTCCCTGGTACATAAAAATTTGGCTTACTCATCCACCAATTGAAGAAAGAATTAAAAGAATCTTAGGTAGAGTTTAGAACCAAGGTAGAAAAATTTCTAAATTTCCATCTAAGACTTCATCTAAATTTTTAGTTTCTTTTCCTGTTTTATGATCTTTTACTAATTTATATGGATGAAATATGTAAGATCTTGTCTGATGCCCCCAACTTGGCTCTAAATCTTTTTCTTTAAGTTCTTCTATTTTTTTAGCATTTTTTTCTTTCTGAAGAGCTAGAAGTTTTGATTTTAAAAACATTAGAGCTTTTTGTCTATTTTGGTGCTGAGATCTTTCTGACTGGCATAGAGCAGAAATTCCTAAAGGTTTGTAAATTACTCTTACAGCGGTTTCAACTTTATTTACATTTTGACCACCAGGGCCAGAAGCCCTAAAAAATTCAAACTCTAGATCATTTTCATTTAATTCAATTTCTTTTTCCTCAATAACTGGTATTACTTCAACAAGAGCAAAACTTGTATGTCTTAATTTTTTAGCTGAAAAAGGAGAAATTCTAACTAATCTATGCACTCCAGCTTCATTTTTCAAAATACCATAAGGATAATCATTATTTACTTCAAAGGTTATATTTTTATAGCCTCCATAATCATTTGGATGTTCGTGGACAATTTTATATTTAAAATTATGTTTTTCAAAAAATCTTTCATACATTCTTTTTAATATCCCTACCCAATCTTCAGCATCTTTACCCCCAACCCCACTTTGAATTGTTAGTAGCGCTGGATTTTTATCATACTCTCCACTAAAAATTAGCTCTTTTGTAAGTTTTCTTATTCTTTCTCTTAGTTTTTGAGGATCAAAATTTTCCCTTGTAATTTCATCTTCTATGTTTTTTATTTCTTCAAGAATATTTTTAGATTTTTGGTATTTTTCTATTAATTTTATATTCTCTTCATTTTCCCAAAATGACGAGCTAGTCATTTGTTTTTGAATTTCTTCAACTTCTTTTGTTAATTTTTCAAAATTAGCAGCCTTTTTAAGACTGTTTAAATCAACTATTAAGTTTTCTCTTTCATTTTCTAATTCTTTTTTTGTTATTTCCATGATTTTATATCGTTGAAAAAACCCTATAAACTGGATCTGGTTTTTGAAAAACAATGTCTATTTTAGTTATACTTGAAAGTGAGGGAGCAAATTTAAACTGATCTATGATTTTCTCTATCAAATTTTCCTTTCCTTGTAAAATTACTTCAACAGTACCATCAGGGAGGTTTTTAGCATAGCCAACTATTTTGAATGAGTCAGCCAAATTTTTTATAAAATTTCTCATACCAACACCTTGAACCCTTCCATAAAGCCTTATTTTTGCTTCTAGGAAATTTTTTTGAAAGTCTTCAAGAGTAAGCGATTTTTCAACTGTAAATGGACCAACTCTTTTTCTTAAAAGTTTAGCAAGATAAGCACCAGTTCCTATAGCCTTTCCAAAATCATGAGCAAAAGATCTTACATAAAAACCAGCACTGCTTACAATATTGAAAACTACATATGGCCAATTGTAAGAGACAAGCTCTATTTTTTTAACCAAAACTTTCCTTGATTTTAAAATTATTTCTTTTCCTTCTCTAGCGTACTTGTAAGCTGGTTTTCCTTTTATTTTTACAGCGCTATAGATAGGTGGAACTTGTTCAATTACACCCCTAAATTTTTGCATAGTTTCAATAATTTCGTCTTCTTTTGGGATTTTTTCAAAATTTACTTTCACAATTGGCCCCTCAGAGTCAAATGTTTCACTTACCTTTCCTAACTCTAAAGTTGCTAAGTATTCTTTTTCCATTTCTTTTATTTCATTTTGGTCTTTAGTGTATTCATCAAATAAAATTATAAGAACTCCTTCTGCTAAAGGATCTAAAGTACCACCATGACCTACTTTTTTATTGTAGGATTTCCTAAAAAAATCTACAATTTCAGCCGATGTTTTTTTAATTGGCTTGTAAAAATTTAGAATTCCTCTCATTTGTGTTATAATTTAAATTTATGAAAAGCTGGGAAAGAAGGTTTATTGAAATTTTTTTTATAGTATTTCTTTTTATTATCATTTTTGTTTTTTCTCAATTTATAAGTAAATTTATTTATCTTCCAGATTTCCTTAATTTAAATTATAAACTAGGTTTAGATATTGCTGGAGGAAGTATTTTAACATATGAATCTAATTTAAGTCAAGTTGAGGACAAAAAAGAAACAATGGAGATGTTAAAAGATGTTCTTGAAAGAAGAATTAATTTCTTTGGAATTAACGAACCAAAGGTCACCTATTCAATTATAGATCAGATAGGGAGAGTTTATGTTGAACTTCCAGGTATTAAAGATCCAAAAGAAGCCATTAACTATCTAGGTCAGACTCCTTATTTAGAATTTTATGCCCCAAAAGAAATTGGTACTTCAACAGAATGGGAACCAACAGGTCTTACAGGTAAGTATCTTAAAAAATCAAATGTTGATTACAATCCAACAACTTTGGAGCCAGTAGTTTCTCTTGAATTTAACGAGGAAGGAGCTAAAATTTTTGCTCAGCTTACTGAAAAATACTTAAACCAGCCACTAGCTATTGTTCTTGATGGTAACATTATCTCAAGTCCTGTGGTTAGAGATGTAATTAAAGATGGCAAGGCACAAATAAGTGGAAACTTTTCCTTAAAAGAAGCTAAACTTCTTTCAAGAAGACTTAATGAAGGAACCTTACCAGTTGCTGTTAGTTTAGTTGGGCAAAAAAGTATAACTGGAAGTTATGGTTCGGAATTTATTTTGTTTGTTATAAAATCAGGAATAATTACCTTTCTTTTAATTTCTTTATTTATGGTAGTTTATTATCGTTTCACAGGTTTTATTTCTGTAATTTCTCTTTTTGTTTATCTTATTTTAAATTTGTTTATTTATAAAGTTTTTGGAGTTGTTCTTACACTGGCAGGGATTATTGGATTTTTACTTTCAATAGGTATGGCTATAGATGGGAATATTTTAATTTTAGAAAGAATAAAAGAGGAAATTAAAAAGGGAAAAAGCGGACTTTCTCTTATAAAAGATGGTTTTTCAAGATCATGGACATCTATTAGAGACTCAAACATTACTACTCTTATTTCTGTTGCTATTCTTTATTTCTTTACTTCATCGTTTGTAAGAGGCTTTGCTCTTACTCTTGGGATAGGGGTTATAATTAATCTTTTTACTGCAGTTTTTTTGACAAGAATTTTAATGACTAGATTTTTTGTAAAAAATGCTTAAGGTTGTAGAAAAAAGGTTTTTTTATTACTTTTTTTCCCTTGTTCTTTTTTTGATTTCTCTTTACCTTATAGTTTTTCAAGGTTTTATACCCTCAATTGATTTTAATGGTGGAGCTCAGGTTGAAATTTTATTTAAGGACGCGCCATTTAAAGACCAAAAAGATATTTTGAATTTTAAAGAAAAGTTTAAAGATTTTAGAATAACAGAAATTTTAAAATCTGAAGAAAGATATATTATAAAAATGTCAAACCTTCAATACCAAGACTATGAAAGATTTCTTGAAAAACTAAAAGAAGAGGGAATTAACTATGAAGATGTTAATTTTACTAATATAAGCCCTACTATAGGTAAAGAGCTTAAAAATAAGGCTAAAACAGCAATATTTTTAGTTTTAATTTTAATTTCAATTTATATTTCATTTGCTTTTAGAAAAAACACCAAGCCAGTAAAGAGTCTAGTTTTTGGTCTTTCAACTCTTATTGCTCTTGTCCATGATGTCATTATCAGCCTCGGTTTTGTTATTTTAAATAAATTCCCCTTAGAAAGTTCAATTGTTGTCGCTCTTCTTACTTTAGCAGGCTATTCTATTCATGATACCATTGTTGTCTTTGATAGAATTAGGGAAAACTTATCTCTTTCAAAATCAAGTAAAGATCTTAAGACAGTAATTGAAGAAAGCGTCAGTCAAACAATGTCAAGGTCCATTAACACTTCTTTGACAACAATAATTGCTTTGGTTGTAAGTTTTTTAACTTTTGGAGGTTATGTAAAATCACTTATTCTTACTCTTATTTTTGGTATTATAATAGGTACATACTCTTCAATATTTATAGCCTCCCCCCTTGTTTTTGAAATGTCAAAATTTGGTAAAAATGGCAAAAATTAGATTTTATTTTAAAAAAATTAAAAATACCCAACCTTACAAGCTTTATTTAGAAGGCAAAATAAAAAAGATAGAAAAATTTTTAAAAGAAAATGATGTTTTAAATGTTGAATTTTCTTTAATTGATAAAAAAACATTTTATACTGAATTTAATTTTCAAAGAGAAGGGAAGCTTTTAAGAGTAACAAGCAAAAGTTTTAATCCTTTCGAAAGTATAGATAAGGCTATAGATAAGCTAGTGAAAAGAATTAAAAAAGAGAAAAATAAAAAATGATTGGTATTTTTAGAAAAGATAGAATAAAAGAATTCCAAAAGTTAGTAAATGAAATAAATAATCTAGAAAAGGAATTTGAGAAAAAATCTCAAGAAGAACTCAGGGACATTTTAAATACCTTTAAAGAAAAAATTAAAGAAAATGAAAATCATGATAAAATCTTAGTTCAAGTTTTTGCAGCTGTAAGAGAGGCTGCTAAAAGGACTATTGGTCAAAGACACTTTGATGTTCAACTTTTAGGTGGAATTGCTTTAGCAAAAGGGATGATAGCTCAGATGCTAACTGGTGAAGGGAAGACAATTACAGCAACTCTTTCAAGTTCTTTTAGAGCTTTATTTAAAAAAGGAGTTCATATTGTCACGGTTAATGAGTATTTAGCAAAAAGAGACACTATTTGGATGGGCCAAATTTATGATTATTTAGGTTTTAGTGTTGGTTGTGTTACTGAAAGTGGTAGTTTTATTTATGATAAAAATTATTCTGAGGCAAAAATAGAATTAGAGCAAAAAGTACCTCAACAAGGAAGCTTTCTTGTTTTTTATGAGTACTTGAGACCAGTTACAAAAAAAGAAGCTTATAGCGCTGACATAGTTTATGCAACTAACCATGAACTTTGTTTTGATTATTTGAGAGACCATCTTATTTTGTCAAAATTTGAATTTAATCAAGTAACTTTCGATTTAGAAAAAAGAAAATTTTACTATGCAATTATAGATGAGATTGATAGTATTTTAATTGATGAGGCAAGGACGCCTCTTATAATTTCTTCAATAGCTTCTTTACCGAGTGATTTTTATATTAAATTTGACGAAATTGTCAAAAAACTTGAAAAAGATGTTGATTTTGAAATTGATGAAAAAAGAAAAACAGTTCTTTTAAAAGATCAAGGAGTAGAGAAAGTTACAAAACTTTTAGGTTATAACCCCTACGAGATTAATGATTTAGCTTCTATAAATCATTTAACAGAAGCTCTTCGAGCAAACTGGTTATTTTTTAAAGATAAGGACTATATAGTAAAAGATGGTAAAGTTTTAATTGTTGATCCATTTACGGGAAGAATTTTACCAAATCGTCAATGGTCAGGAGGACTTCATCAAGCAATTGAGGCAAAAGAAAGAGTGCCGATAACTCCAGAAACTAGAACAATCGCCTCTCTCACTCTTCAGAACTTTTTTAAAAAATATCAAATTCTTGCTGGGATGACTGGAACAGCTATCAGTTCTGCAGAAGAATTTGAAAAAATTTATGGACTTGAAGTTGTAGAAATTCCACCAAACAAACCTTGTATTAGAGAAGATTTACCAGATGTTGTTTTTGTTACTCAAGAGGCTAAATGGAAGGCAATAGTTGAAAAAATAAAAGAGCTCTATCATAAAGGACAACCAGTTTTAGTTGGGACAGTTTCAGTTGAAAATAATGAATATCTTTCAAGTCTTTTGAAAAAGGAAGGCATACCTCATCAAGTTTTAAATGCAAAAAATCATGAAGAAGAAGGAAAAATAATAGCTCAAGCAGGCAAGTTTAAGGCAGTTACTGTTGCTACTAACATGGCTGGTCGTGGTGTTGATATTATTTTGGGAGGAAATCCACCTGACCCAGAAGAAAGAAAAAAAGTTTTGGAACTTGGCGGACTTTTTGTTTTAGGTACTGAAAGGCATGAAGCAAGAAGAATTGATGATCAATTAAGAGGAAGATCTGGAAGGCAAGGAGATCCAGGCAAAAGCCAGTTTTATATTTCTTTAGAAGATGACTTAATTAAAATTTTTGGAGGAGAAAAAATTAAAAATCTTATTGAAAAACTTAATTTACCAAAAGATCAGCCAATAGAAAACAAATTAGTTACCAAAGCTATTGAAGAAGCTCAAAGAAAGGTCGAGGGTTTTAATTTTGATATAAGAAAGAATTTACTTGAATATGATGAAGTTATAAATCTTCAAAGAGAATCAGTCTACAAGTTAAGAGATGATATTTTATTTGAATATATTGATCCTGTGGATTTTTTGCATGATTGTTTTGAGAGATTTTATGAAAAAAATAAAGAGATAAAAGAAAATTTAGAGTATGTTTTTCAAACATCTGAAAATGTAAAAAGTGTTTTTGAGGAAAAAATAAGGAAAATTGAAGATTTTTTTAACAATGAAAATAAAGATTTTAAAGATTCTCTTAGGGTAGCAATTTTAAGGTTTATAGATGAACTTTGGGCTGAACATCTTAATTTTCTTGAAGGACTAAGAGAAACTATTTATCTTCGTGGTTATGCTCAAAAGGATCCTTTAATAGAATTCAGAAAAGAAGCAACAGCTGCTTTTAATTTTTTCAAAGATAATCTTTCTTTCAATCTTCTTTATTTTATAATGAGAATAAAAACTGAAAAAGAATATCCAAAAGTAGGTAGAAATGATCCTTGTCCATGTGGTTCAGGTCTTAAATATAAAAAATGTCACGGGAAATAACTTTCCAAGTAAAAACACCAATCTTTACAGGTCCCTTGGATTTACTCTTAAAATTAGTAGAAGATAAAAAACTTGATCTTACTGATTTTAGCATTTCACAGTTAATTAACGACTATTTAGAGTATTTTCAAAAATTTCAAGATCAAATTCATCTTGAAGAGCTTTCAGATTATCTTTTAATTTTTTCAAAACTTTTGCTTTTGAAGTCTTCAATCATAAATAAAATTCCTCTAGAAGAGTCTTTAGCTAAACAAGTTGAACATTTTAAAGTTGTTCGCGACTTACGAGAGGAGCTTAAAAAATTTTTAAAAAACTCAAAAACTCTTTTTGAAAGAGAAGGGAAAATTAATGTAGTCTTTATAGAGCCGGATTTTCAATTAAGTGAGCTTTTAGAATCACTTTCTTCCTTTTTAAAGATAAGCTTTGAAGAGAAAAAGATAGAGTTTAAAGAGATAATAAAGATTCAAGAAGCTATAGAAAGAATAATCAATATTTTAAAAGAAGTTCCGGAAATAGAATTTTTCAGTCTTGTCAGTCAAGATAATTCTCAAGAATACAAAAAAGTTGTGATTGCTTACTTTCTTGCTGTTTTAGATATTTGGAAGGAAAGAAAAATAGAGGTTGAACAAGAGGATTTATTTGGTAAAATTTTAATAAAAAGGAAAAATGGAGGAAATTGAAAAAATTAAAAAACAAATCGAAGCAATAATTTTTATTTCCTCAAGTCCAATAACAATTCAAGATTTAGTTAAATTTTTTAATTTAGAGGAAAATATAATAAATGAGGTTGTTGATAAATTAATTGAAGATTATTCTCAAAGGGGGATTATTATTTTGAGAAAAGATGATAGTCTTCAGTTTGTCACTTCTAATCAAGTAAGCGAGACGGTCGAAAGATTTATGAAGTTTCAATTAGAGAAAGACCTCACGCCAGCTGCTTTAGAAACCTTAGCAATTGTAGCTTATCTAGGACCAATTACAAGAGCTCAGATAGAGATTTTAAGAGGAGTAAATTCAAGTTATATTTTGAGGGAACTAATGATAAGAGGGTATGTTGAAAGAAAACAAGAAGGTCATAATTTTTATTATGACATAAGTTTAGAATTCTTGAAGTTTTTTGGAATTCAAAATAAAGAAGAATTACCCAATTTTTTACAGACAAAAGAAAAACTTTCAGAAATTCTTTCGAAATATTCTCACTATGCTTAAAAAACCAATTTATTTAGAAGAAAGGAGAGAAAAAAAATTTTTTAGGAACTTTCTTATATTTATAATTTTTCTTTGGATTTTTATTTTTATCCCACCATATTTTTATTTAACACTTATAAAGGAAAGTAAAGTAGCTATTTTTCAAGGAATTATTTTATTTTATGAATTTAGCAAATTTACAAGTGAGTTAATTAAAGAAAGACTAACAAATATTTTAGAGAAATCCTTTTGGGGTTATTATAGTTTTTATAGTTATTTTCAGAAAGAATTTTTTAAAAAAATAAAAGTCAATCTAGAACTTATTTCAAGAGAATTTGCGAAAATACCAAAAATTTCTTTTAAATTACCGAAAATTGAAAAAGACTTGAAAGAGGCTAAATTTTTTGTTTCTTATCAGTCTATCAAAATTCCTCCAAAAAATGAAAATTTGTTTCTTTCAATTCAGCGATCAAGTATTTTAAATGAAAAAAAAGCAACCTTCTTTAAAGAGTTTAACAAAACTCCTCAACCAAAAAGTTTTTCAGCCTCACTTTTTGTTTTGAAAGACAAAATAACTCAACAAGAAGAAATTGATAAAGCTAAAGAATTAAAAAAAGAATCTCTAGATATTGAATTAATTCAAATTCCTAACTTAACTGCTGAGGGAATCCTGGTGAAAAGTTTTTCTGGTAAAGAATTTTTTTCTAAAAACAAAGAAAAGAATTTCTCTCTTGCCTCTCTTACAAAATTAATGACAAGTATCATTGCTTTTGAAAATTATAAAGAAGATGAAATTTTTCAGATTAAAAAAGAACATCTTAGCTTAGAAGGTGATGTTGGGCTTATCTTAGATGAGAAATTTGATCGGAATTCTCTTCTTTATTTTGTCCTTCTTTCTTCTTCAAATGATGCAGCTGTTGCTCTGGCTGAAAAATTAGGAATTGAAAAATTTGTAGAGCTTATGAACAAAAAAGCTAAGGAAATTGGAATGGAAAATACATTATTTGTAGATCCTACTGGGATAAATACAGAAAATAAATCAACCCTTCAAGATCTTTATTTGCTAGTAAAGTATATTTTAGTTAATCATCCAGAAATTTTAAAAATGACAACAGAAAAAGAGAAAGTTTTAATCTCCCAAGAAGGATATGTTCATAATATAAAAAATAGAATAATTAATTTTATTCCCGAAGTTGAGAATTTCAATTTTCTTGGAGGAAAAACTGGTTATCTTCCATCTGTTGGTTATAATTTAATTACTGTTTTTGATTTTGGCGAACCAATAATCATGATAAGTTTAGGCGAGAAAAATAGTTATAAAGATAGTATTTTAAAATTTTTAAATCATTTCCACATTTCTTTTCAATGAAATTACCCGATTCATTAAAAAAGTTAGTAGATTTTTTTGAAAGCTTTCCTGAAATTGGACCAAGACAAGCTTTAAGACTTGCTTTTTTTGTTGCACGAAATGAAAAATTTAAATCTATTTTTAAAAATATTTCCGAAGAAATTCAAAAGATAAAACTTTGCAAAGATTGTTATTTTCCTTTTGAAAACGAAGGAGATCTTTGCTTTTTTTGTAGTAATCCTCAAAGAGATAAAAGAAAGCTTTGTATAGTTCTTTCAGAAACTACGGTTTTGTCTTTAGAGAAGGCTCAATTTTATGATGGTGTTTATTTTATTTTAGGAGAAAGAGAATTAGAGAAAAATATCGAAAAATTAAGAGAACTTATAAAACAAAGAAATGTTCAAAAAATAATTTTTTCTTTACCTCTTACAAGTGAGGGTAGGGCAATAGTTGAAGATATCAAAAGTGGTCTTTCAGATTTTAAGGTTGAATTTATAGAGCCAAAAATGGGACTTCCTAAGGGTGGAGAAGTAGAATTTGCTGATCCAGAAACCCTTAAGGAAGCATTTAAATTTTAGATTTTTATGTTATAATTAAATTTTATGAAAGCAAGTCTTTTAGAAAAAAGCAAAAAAGTTGAGGAGATTAAAAAACACTTTGAAGAGTCAACTTACCTATTTTTATTTTCTCTTTATAAATTCCCAACAAAACTTTTAAACAAGTTAAGGGAGGAGGTAAAGGAAAATGGGGGAATCATTAAAGTTACAAAGCAGACACTTCTTGTAAAAGCAGGAATTCTTAAAAAGAAGATTAGGTTTAATTTTCCTCTTGGAGTTGTTTTTGTGAAGGAAGATGATAATAAAATTTTAAGAATTTTCAATAACTTCCAAAAAGAAAATAAAGTAGGAGATTATCTTTTTGGTATTTATAAGGATCAAATTCTTCCAAAGGAAATGTTGCTTGAATTAGGAGAGCTTCCGACCAAGAAAGAATTAATAGCTAAATTAATTTTCACTCTTAAAAGTCTTTTTGGAAGAATGACAAATTCTCTTAAGCTACCAATAAGAAAATTAATAACCTTATTAAGAGCAAGAGCCCAAAAACTATCTTAAAGTTAGTTTTTGGGTTTTAAATTTATGGAGCAAAGTATAAATGAAATAATTGAAAGGATAGAAAAATTAACAGTCATTGAGCTTGCAGATTTAGTAAAAAGACTTGAAGAAAAGTTTGGAGTTAGTAGTTTACAATTTGCCCCAGCTCAAGTAACACCTCAGACCCAAGCAGTTGAACAAGAAAAAGCTGGAACAGTTAATTTAATTTTAGCTTCAGCTGGGGATCAAAAATTGCAAGTTATCAAAGTATTGAGAGAAATTAATCCTTCTTGGAGCCTTAAGGATGCAAAAGATATTGTCGATTCAGCTCCAAAAGTAATAAAAGAGGGTATTTCTCAAACAGAAGCAGAAGAGCTTAAAAAGAAACTTGAGGCTGTTGGAGCAAAAGTTGAGATAAAATAAGTGTGATTCAGAAAGAGATTTTAAAATTAAAACCAAAAAGCTTAAGAATAATAGATGAAGAAGGAAAATCTCTAGGCATTTTTAGTTTTGAAGAAGCTTTAAAGCTTGCCCAAGAAAAAAATAAAGATCTTTTTATTTTAACAACAAAAGCATCCCCGATTGTTGTTAAATTAGGAGATTATAGTAAATTTTTATATCTTAAAAAAAAGAAAAAATCTCATAAAAAATCAAAAGAACAAAAAACAGTAAGAATAGGGGTAAATGAAGCAAAAGCTGATCTTGAAAGAAAGGTAAAACAAATAGAGAAATTTTTAGAAAATGGTCATGCAGTAGAAGTTAAAATGGTAATAAAAGGAAGACAACAAATTCATTATGATTTTGCTAAAGAAAAATTTTTACAATTTCTTAATCTTATCAAAAATAAAGTCATTACTCAGCCCATAAGAGAAAATCCAAATATGATTGTTGCTTATTTAGCAAAGAAATAATATGAAAACAAAAAAATCAATTAAAAAAAGGATAGAAGTAAAAAAGAAAGTTTTTATTGTCCAAAAACCAGGAAGAGCTCATAATTTAGCAAAAAAAGAAAGAAAAGTTAAAAGATTAAAAAAATCTGTAAAAGATCGATTATGAAAAATTTAAAAATAAAAATAGCTATTTCAGGGGCAGCTCAAACAAGTCCATGCGCTTCTGATGTTCTTGAAAAATGTTTAATTCTTGGAAGAACAATAGCTAAAAACAATTGTATTTTAATTACTGGAGCAACTACAGGAGTTCCTTATTGGGTAGCAAAAGGAGCAAAACAAGAAGGAGGTTTTGTTATTGGTCTTTCACCAGCTCTTAGTTTTAAAGATCATGTTGAAAAATTTAATCTGCCAATAGACTATCATGACATTATCATTTGGACAGGTCTAGATTATTCTGGAAGAAATATGATTCTTTCAAGATCTGCTGAGGGAATAATTTTTGTCTGTGGAAGGATAGGAACGTTAAATGAATTTACCACAGCCTTTGAGGATAGAAAAATTATGGGAGTTTTGGTTGGGAGTGGCGGAACTGAGCCTTTAATTAAAGAAATTCTTGAAAGAGCAAAAAGAGAAGAAAGAATAATTATTTGGGAGGAAGATCCTGAAAAATTGGTTTATAAATTAATTGAAAAAATAAAAGAAAATGAGCCTATTTTTAATTAAAATAATCTTAGCTGTTGTTTTAGGCGCTATTATAGGCGCCCAAAGAAGTTATGCTCATAAGCAGGCTGGTCTTAGAACCTTTGCTTTAGTTTCTTTAGGTTCTTGCGTTTTTGTTCTTTTTGTTCAACTTTTTAGCTCAAATCCAGAAATAATTTCAAGAACTATTGCTAATGTTTTAGTTGGAATTGGTTTTCTTGGTGGAGGAGTTATCTTTTTCCATAAAGATAAAGTTTTTGGCTTGACTACTGCTGCAGCTCTTTGGTGTACGGCAGCTATTGGTCTTGGTATTGGTCTTGGACTTTTTAAAGAATCAATAATTGTTTCTTTAGCTGTTTTTATAATTTTACAGTTTTTTAGCTTTTTAGAAAATTTAATTAAGAAAACAAAAATAAAAAATGTTTAACTTAAGTGCAATTAGTGCCATTATTGGGACAGTAATCGGACTTGGGATTTTCCCACTTCCTTATGTTTTTTTTACTCAAGGAATGACAGTTATTCTTTTGGTTTTTTTTATTTTCTTTTTGATGCTTCTTACAGTTTTCATGTACGGAGAAATTATAGGAAGGTTTGAAGGTGTTCACAATTTTTATTCCTATTTTAGTTTGATTTTTGGGAAAAAGTTAAAACCCTATGCTTTTTTGATAGAATTTTTATCTTTAGAAAGTGTTCTTATTGTTTATTGTTTTTATCTTAAAGATGTTTATGGCTTTTTAAGTGGACTTTTATTTTTGCTTGTAGGTCATCTTATTAATTTTTTTGGTCTGAAGACATTTAAAAATGCTGAGTCATCTTTTACTTTTTTGCTTACTCTGATAATTTTACTTACTTCAGGATATGGAATTTTAAACTTTAATAAAGAAAACTTAAATCTAAAATTAAGTTTAGATTTCAGCTCTTATGGACTAGTTCTTTTTTCTTTGACAGGTTTTTCTATTTTTCCTCTTCTTAAGGAATTTTTAAAAGATTGGAAGAAAGAATTTAAAGTGGTTACCCTTATTTCTTACTTTTTGATTTTACTTTTTTATCTTTTTTTTGTAATTACCTCGAGTGGAGCTTTTGGAGAAAATCTTACTCCAGATTTTATTCTTACCAAGACAATGCCTTTTTGGCTTAAAACAATAATGCCAATATTTGTTGTTCTCAATATTTTTACTACCTTTATTGCTATTGCTTTTTATCTTAAAAAAGGTCTAGTTTTTGATTGGTCGTTGAAAGAAAAATTATCATCTTTTTTAGTTTTTTTACCTAACTTTTTAGTTTATTTTCTACCCCTTGGAGGATTTCTAAAAATTTTAGAAGTAACTAGCTCAATATTTATTGGGATGACAGGTATTATGATTGCTCTTTGTTATCTTAAACTTAAAAATTATTTTTACTTTAAAATTCCAAAAATTTTTGTCTTTTTAACTATTTTAGTATTTTTAATTGGCATTTTTACAGTATTTTATAATGATTTTTAAAATTAAAGGACAAAATAAAATTGGGGGTAAAATATCAGTAAGTGGTTCTAAAAATACTGCTTTAGCAGTTTTAGCCGCAAGTGTTCTTGTCAAGGGCAAAGTTATTTTAGAAAATGTTCCTGAAATTTCTGATGTTTTAGATGCTTTTAAAATAATTGAAAGTTTAGGCGGAAAGGTTCAATATCAAGACAATTTAGCTGTTATTGACAACAAAAATATAGAGAATTATCAACCCGACCCTGAAAAGGTAAAAAAAATAAGAGGATCAATAAATTTTTTAGGTTCTATTTTAGCAAGACTTGGAAAGGTTGAAATGCCTTATCCAGGTGGTGATGTTATTGGTTCAAGACCTATAAAAACTCATCTTGATGCTCTTAGAGAAGTAGGGGTGTTAGTTAAGGAAGAAGAGATTTTAAAATGTTATGCAAGATCTAGCTTTGGAGGTAAGATTGTTTTAAAAGAATCTAGTGTAACTGCAACCCAAGTTCTTTTAATGTATGCTTCTTCTCTTAAAAAGCCTCTTGAGATAAAACTTTGCGCAACTGAACCATCAGTTACTGGTCTTGTTGATTTTCTAACTGCTGCTGGTTTGAAGATAAAAGGAAGGGGAACTCCATTTTTAAAAGTTTTTCCTTCAAAAATTAAAAAATTTGTAAGATTTAAAATAAAGCCAGACAACATTGAAGCTGGAACTTGGATTGCTCTTGCTGGGGCAACAAAAAGTGAAATTTTTATTGAAAATTTACCTCAGGATGAGCTTGAAAGTGTATTTTTAGTTTGTCAAGAAATAGGAATTCCTTTTAAATTTACTAAGAAGGGAATAATTGTCCTTAAAAATCAAAAACCATTAAAGGCAACAAAAATTCAAACCGGTCTTTTTCCAAAATTTCCTACTGATCTTCAAGCGCCATTTGGAGTTTTGCTAACTCAGGCAAGTGGAATTAGTTTGATTCATGATTGGCTTTTTGAATCTCGTTTTGGTTATCTTCTTGAATTAAATAAAATGGGAGCAAATACTGAAATAATTGATGCTCATCGAGCGATAATTATTGGTCCAACACCTCTTCATGGTAAAGAGATTTCATCTCTTGATATTCGTTCTGGTGCAGCTCTTGTGATTGCTGGAATAATTGCTGAAGGAATAACAACAATAAATGAAGCCGAGAAAATTTATCGTGGTTATGAAAGGTTTGATCAAAAGTTAAAGTCAATTGGAGTAAATTTAGAAGTTTTGTAAGTTGACAAAATTTTATAATTTGTTTATAATTTTTTAATATGAGCATAGAAAATAAAAAAACTTTACCTGAAAATTTGGAAAAATTAGAAAAATATTCAGAAAACTATACTAGGGCGGCTAAAAATTTTAAAGGAATTTGGGATAGCTTAGATAGAAAGAGTAAAAAGAATTTAAAAAGAGAAGAATTAGATAAATTTATTTATGAAAATATTTTTTCTTCCATTAATTTAATATATGGAGGAAAATTATTTGACGAGAAATCAAAAAAGGATAAGGAAGAATTAATTCGCTTTCTAAACAGCAATAAAGAAGAAAAAGATCTCCTAGAAAGAATCTTTTCTAGATTAGAAGATAGCCAACCTTTTAAAGAAGAATTCGAAAGAAAATTTGGAGTTAGTGCCGAAGTTTTAAAAAGTTATTTAGGTTTAACAAAGGAAAATATAAGATTTTTATATGAATCATCAAAGGAAATTAAGGGGACTAATAGAGAAAAATTGAAGGAATTTATCCTTTTACAAATGATAAGTACAGAAAAGGAATTAGCAGAGACATTTGAAAAGAAAGGTTTTCTAAAAGGAATTATAGATAAATATAAAAAGTGGGGTAAAACTTCAAAAATATTATTCGGTTTAGCAACTTATGGTCTAGGACTTTTTGCAGGAAGTTTTATACACTCAGGTAGTTTCTCACCAGAAATTGTCGGTCTTATAGCTAAAAAAGTAGGTCTTCGAGCAGGAGTAATTACTGGTTTAGGTGGAGTTTATTCTTTGTTAGATAAAATTGGAATTAAAAAAGATAAAGTAGCAACTATTTTGTTGGGGGTAGGAGCAGTTGGCGGTTCATTGCTTTCTGGGTTTTGGTTGCCAGCAGTAACTATTGGTGGTTTAACTCTTACTAAATTAGGTTTATCTTTTCTTTATGAGAAAAAGAAAAGAAAGTTAACTCATCCTTTAAGAGATACAGAAACTTTATCAGAAGAATCTTCAAATAAGGAACAGATTGATTCTTTTATATTGAGGATGGAAGAGAAAATTAAAGAGGAGGTAGGAGGATTAACTAAAATAGAAAGAATAAAAACATTCGTTGAAATGTTTTCTTCTTTTTTAGTTGGAGGAGCTATAGGATATAACTTAAGTGAAGTAGCTACTGAAATTAAAGCTCCGTCTAAAGCAGCAGATACAACCAAAGCTACAATAGATACCGCTAAAGTTTCCCCAGGAGATACAACCAAAGCTACAACACCACAGACTCATGGAATTGAAAAAACTTCTCAACCTCCAACAGAAAAGACTGAACAAGTTACAGAAAAAATTGAAATAGTTACAGCTGGAAAAGGAGATTCAGTTTGGAAGGTGATAGAAAAAACTTTAGAAAAAAACTTTCCAGCCTTTAAAGAACTTAATAAAGAACAAAAAACATATGTTATAGATTACCTTAAAGATGAAGTGCTTAAAGATCCATCTAAATACGGCATAAAAGAAATAGAAATAGTAAAAGCCGGTAACGTTGAATGGGTAATTGCCAAAATAAGCGAAAAATGGGGAAGTGGCGAAGAGAAAACACCTCTTATAGAGCTATTTAAATCAAAAACTTTAGATGCTATTAATAAAGCTAAAGGGCTTACTGATAAACAAATTGAATCGATACGCGCTTCTAATGAAGCCCATGAAAAAAGTTATCTTGAATTACTGAAAGTGATGAAAGAAAAAGCAGCAGCAAAAGGAGCTCCAAGTAAAGAGGGAATTCATCAACCACCTAAAGCTTATGAAGAAGAATTTCTTACTAAAGCCCATTTTAAAGCTGCAGTAGAAAATGTTACAAAGCAAACTCCACCTAAAGAGGGAGCACCGGGTAAAGAGGAAATTGAAGTGACAAAAGAAAAACCCTCATTATTGCCTTCTAATATAGAACTAGTACCTCTTAAAGGTATGACAGCAAGAGATCTTTCTTTGTTTAATATTAATAATATCGAATATTTAACACCACAGGCAGTAATTTTAGAATTACCTAGACTATGGAAAGAAGTAATGTACCTTATGGAAAAGGGTTACTATAATGACTTATATACTGCAAAACAGGCCGTAGCTGAATTTAGGGAAAAAATAGAGTTAGTTAAAAATGAAGCAATGAATTCACAATGGTATATCCAAAAAGATGCTTTTGAACTTGTAAAAAAGGATATGGAGTCTGTTTTAGGAAAAAGTGTTGATGAAACTAACATTCATACCATTTTGAATAGCTATCTTGAGAAAGTAAGATCAATGATGGAAGAATCTTTTTATAGTAAAATATTTGAACCAACCTTATTAAAAGGAGTTAAAGATGTTTTAGGTGAAAAAGTAGGTTCTTTGGTTCTTCATAAAGACTATAGAGGTGAGTATTTGTTTGATAAAGTAAAGGTAGGAGAAATAGAAAAATTTGTTAAAGTTGATACTTCTTCAATTGAGAAAGCACAAAATTTTGAAGAATTAACTAAATTGACTAAGGAGGATCCTAATAAAATTTTGCCGCCTTCAGTAAAAGAAATTGTTTCTCAACCTCAGCATTTTGAGACATTTAAATCATTCCTTCTTACGCTTAAAAGTAAATTTGCAATTGAGCTACCAAAAAGTGGAGATAATTCAGTTTTAGAATTTTTAATGAAAAAAATACGCTTAGAGCAAAAAAGTTAAAGTTAACTTTTTGCTCTAAATTTTTATGGAACAATTATTTGATGAAAATTTTATTAAAGAACTAGGTTTAGATAAATTACCAGAAAAAGAAAGAGATGAGATAATTTCAAGTCTTTTAGAAATTTTTTCTAAAAGGCTTTTTATAAGACTTATAAAGAATTTGAATCAAGAACAAGCAGAAAAGCTAAACAAAATAATGGAAGATGAAAATAATGTTTTTTCTGTTATTGAGTTTTTAGCTAAAAATGTTCCTGATTATGATCTTATTGTAGAAGACGAAATTAAAACTTTTAAAACCGAAGCTATTGATTTTGTGAAAAATAGGTAATATAATTTTCTATAAGGCACGGTGGCGGAGTGGCGACGCAGCGGTCTGCAAAACCGCTTTACGTGGGTTCGATTCCCACCCGTGCCTCATTTAAACTTTAAAATTAAGTTTAACTATTAAGATAAATATCGATTACTTTTTTTGTTTGATCAAAGGCTCTAATTTTTCCATTTTCAAGAAGAAGAGTTTTTTCACAAAAGCTTTGAACCATTTCTAGATCATGAGAAGCAAAAAGGATTGTTTTTTGCTCTTTTTTATATTTTTTGAAGACTTCTAAACATTTTGGAACAAAATCTTTATCACCAACAGCAAAAATCTCATCTAAAAGTAAAATATCAGGATTTGTTTGAATCATTACTGAAAAAGCTAATCTTGCTACCATTCCTGAAGAAAAATTTTTTAATTTTGTATCTTGAAATTTTTCAACTTCAGCAAAACTAAGTATTTTTTCTATATTTTGTTTAATTTTTTCCTTTGAAAGGCCTAAAAGTGAACCATAAAGATAAATATTTTCTTTAGCAGTTAATTCTCCATGAAAACCGAAATTAAGACTTAAAAATGGAGCAACAGATCCATTTACTTTTACTTTACCGCTCGTTGGTTTTATAATTCCTGCAATTATCTTTAATAGAGTTGTTTTACCGCTTCCGTTTTTTCCTATAATGCCAATAAATTCACCTTTTTTTACTTTAAAACTTACGTTATTAAGCGCATATAAATTTTCATAAGAATTACTTTCAACTAGAAAGCCAATTATATACTCAAATAAAGTGCTCTTTTTTTCATGTGGTATTTTAAAAATTTTTGTTAGTTTTTCAACCTCAATTACATTCATAAATATTCAAGAAATTTTGGGGTAAGTTTTTGAAAAATTAGAAAACCTACAATAAAAGTACAAAAGGTTAAACCGAAACTAAATAAAATTTCTCTTATTATCGGTAGTTCCTTAAAAATTATAATAGATCTGAGGGAGTTTATTGTTATAGATAAAGGATTAAGTAAATGTAAAAAAAGGTATTTTTGAGGAATAAAAGAAACTCCATAAGTTATTGGAGTAGCCCAAAATAAAAGCTGCAAAATAACATCCCAAATATGCTCTACATCAGAAAACCTTAAATAAAATGGTGTAATTATTAAAGAAACACCTAAACTAAAGAAAATTAGAGAAAGCAATATCAAGAGGAAATATTTTAAGTTAAAACTGATAGGTAGTTCAAAATTTAAAATTATAAAAAATATTCCCAGGTTTATTATAAGACTTAAAAGTGAATGACCTAAGGCCACAAGGATAATGTCAAGGGGATTAACTTTTATATTGTTGAGGATTGGATATTTTGATTTAAAACTTTTCATTGCTTCCTTTGTAAAATCAGCAAAAAAATTCCAAATAATTATTCCTAAAAGAAGTTGGTACGCATAATGTTGAGCTTTTAGTTGTAAAATTTTACTGAAAATTATGTAAAGGGTTAAAAACATCAAAAATGGTTTAAGTAAACTCCATAAAATGCCCAAAAAAGTTCCATAATATTTTAATTTAAAATCTATTAAAGAAAGTGTTCGGATTAAATTTAGATGATAAGAAAGTTTTTTCATCATTTAATTATATAATTGTTTAATGGAAAGATTCAAAATTTTAACTCATCCAGTTCATCCTGCTTGGGAATGGGAATTTTCAAAACTGAATATTTTTCTTTATAGCATAAGACCAGATAATTTTAGTTTTCTAAATTCAACTAATTGGATTACAGCTTACTGGACTATGATAGGTGATCTAGAATGGAATGTAAGACAAAGACCTTTACCAAAAAATATTAAGTTTGTTGATTTAGACGAAGTTTACAAGTTGATAAAAGAAAAAAAGATTGATTTTCTTTTAGTTCATACTTTTCTTTGGTTAGAAAGACTTCAAGATATAGCTGAAGTTGTACCTACAATACTTCATCTTCATACTTTAGATAGTGAGTATTTTAAAATTCCAGAAAAGATAAAAAGTTCTCTTGTTGCTGTAACAGCTAATAGTTCTCTTCATTTTAAAAATTTGAATTTTAATGGCATTAAAAAGGTTATTCCTGTCCCAGTAGATACTAATTTTTTTTCGGGCTATATAGGTGATATAAAAAGATGTCTTGTTGTGTATAACTTTTTTAATCTTCGAGCAGAAGAAATTTTTAAAGATTACCTTCAAGAACTTAGAAAGAAATTACCCATAGACCTCATAGATCCTGATACGAAAAATGGTCTAGGCGAGGCTATTTCAAGAAATGAACTTTTATTTTTTTATAGACACTGGGCAGTGTTTTTAAATTTAAGTTCTTATCTTTCTATGTCACTTTTAGAAGCAATGAGTGTTGGAATGCCGGTTATTTTGTTTGAAAGTGAAAATATTAAAAAGGGAATGAAAGGTAAGTTTTTTATAGATGGTGTTAATTGTTTAATTGTCTCTGATATAAAAGATGCTTTAGAAAAGATAAACATTTTGTTTAAAAATAAAAACTTAAGAAGTAAAATAGGAATTAATGCTCGGGAAAGCGTAATAAAATTTTATAATGTAGAAAAGTTTTTAAACGAATGGAATAGTTTATTTAATGAATTAAAATATAAAATTTAAAATGGATATATTTACAATAGGCGCAAAAAATTATATTCCTCAAGTCAAGGTTTTGACAAAATCATTTTTAGAACATGTGCCTAACGGCAAAGTACATTTTCTTTTAATAGATAAACTAGATCGCAAAATTGAAGGAGAATTTAGAATTTATGAAGTTGATATTTTAAGAAATAAAATTCCCCAATTTGAGAGTTTTTTATTTAAATATAAAATTGTTGAATTAGCAACAGCAGTAAAACCATTTTTCTTTGAGTATCTTTTTGAGAGTGGCCTTGAGAAAGTTTTCTTTTTTGATCCTGATATTATGTTTTTTAACGATGTAAGTTTTTTAGAAGACATTTTAGAAAAGTACTCTGTAGTTTTAACTCCTCATATTACAAAGCCAATTAAATATGATGGCAAACTACCAGATGAAAGGATAATTTTAAAGACAGGAATTTTTAATCTTGGTTTTATAGGTATCAAAAACAATGAAATTGGAAGAAATTTAATTCAGTGGTGGAAAGAAAGAACGTTTGACTTTTGTATTAACGATATAGATAAAGGTTTTTTTGTCGATCAGAAATGGATAGACTTTGTACCTATTTTTTATAATCAAGTTTTTATTCTAAAAGATCCTGGTTTTAATGTAAGTTATTGGAATTTACAGGAGAGGGAAATTACTAAAGAGGGAGATTATTTTTTTGTAAATGGTAAACCCCTTTATTTTTTCCATTTTAGCGGTTATGATCCAGAAAGACCTCATGAAATTTCTAAATACCAAAATAGATATAAGATGTCTCAAATAGGTAAAGCAAGGATTTTGTATGATATCTATCGGAAGGAATTAGAAAAAAATTTATACTCAGAGTTTAAAAAGGAAAAATGGTACTATGGATTTTTTGAAAATGGTGAAAAAATAGAAGACTTTATGAGAAAAGAATATTGGCTTTTAGGGAAATTTAAAGATAAATTTTTAAATCCTTTTAAAACTGGGAAAGGGACTTTCTATGAGTATCTTTGTAAAAAGTACAAACTAAATAAAAAACGTCTAATTTTTAAAAATTACTTTTCTAACACCTTTTTAGTTAAGATCAAGTTTTTAATTAAACTAGTAAAAAATCAGGGATTGTATAGTTTGCTTCAATATTTTTATGATACATTTTATCTTAATCCTTATTTAAGGCCTATAGTTAGATTTTTAAAAGAGCCAATTAAGAAAATTTTAAGATTTTTTAAAATAGAGAAACCAAAGAAAAGTACTATTTCTTTAAATAAATTAAGCGTTAATGTTTTCGGATTTTTAAATTCAGAAAAAGGGACAGGTGAAAGTTCACGATCAATAATAAGAGCCTTAAATTCTTTAAATTTACCCTATAAAGTTTTTAATATTAACGAAAAATGGAGTAAAAATAAAGAAAAAATAAAAATTATGGAAAGCAAAAATATAAATCCCAAGATAAATATTTTTTGTTTTAACGCAGATATTTCTGATAAAATGAGTCTAGTTTTCAAGGAGTACTTTAGTGGAGACTACTACAAAATTGGATATTGGGTTTGGGAATTAGAAGATTTTCCTCAAACATGGGAAGAAAGATTTAAATTATTTGATGAAATTTGGGTACCGTCTAATTTTGTAGCAGCAGCGATATCTCTAAAGTCACCTAAACCAGTCATTAAAATTCCTCATAATTTAGAAATAAAATATCCTCAAAAGAAATTTAATCGTCAAGAATTTGGTATTCCTAAAGACGCTTTTGTTTTTGGATTTATTTTTGATTTTTATAGTTATTTAGAGAGAAAAAATCCATTAGATCTTATAAATGTTTTTAAAGATACTTTTAACAAAAGAGAAAACGTTTATCTTATTATTAAAACTTCAGGAAGTGATTTTAATCCAAAAGGACTTGCTTTGATTAAAGAACTTTCCCAGGATCATAACATAATAATTGTTGATTCAATATGGTCTAAAGAAGAAGTTTTTGCTTTTTATAAAGATATTCAAGTTTATGTTTCATTACATAGAGCTGAAGGTTTTGGTTTTACTTTAGCAGAAGCTATGTCTTTTGGTTTACCAGTTATTGCTACTGGTTATTCAGGAAATTTAGAATTTATGAATGATTTGAATAGTTTTTTGGTAAGATACGAATTAATTAAAATTCAAGAAGATGTTGGTCCTTATAAAAAAGGTAATTTTTGGGCCCAACCAGATTTAGAACATGCAAAATTTTTATTAAGATACGTTTATGAGAATTATCAAGAAGCAAAAAAGAAAGGTACATTAGCTAAAGTTTATATCTTAAATAATTTTTCACCACGAAAAATAGGCGAAAGAATACTAACAAGATTAGAATCAATTATAAACTTTCAATAATTTCTTTAAACTTTTTAGCACTTTCATCCCAATTATGTTTTTTTGCCCATTCCTTACAAGCAGATTCCTTTTGTTTTAGTTTTTCTAAATTTAGCCATTCGATTATTTTTTCGGCAAAGATATTAGTATCTTGGCAATCTATCAATATTCCATTAAAATTTTCTTTTATAGCTTCATTAAGACCAACGACATTGTTAGCAATAACAAATGTTCCAGCAGCGTTTGCTTCTATAGGACTTATTCCATATCCTTCCATTCTTGATGGCATAACATAAAGCCAACACTGAGAAAAAAGTTTTATCTTTTTTTCTTCAGAGACATGACCTAGAAATTCAACTTCTGGATATTGTTTTTGGAAATTTTTTATAAATTTTGAGAATTTTATATTTCGTATAGGGAAGACATTTCCGGCAACTATGTATTTTACATTCATTTTTTCTTTAACTATAGGATATGTTTTTAGAAAAAGATCTAAACCTTTTCTAAACTCAATTCTTCCTAGATAAAGTACCATAGGAGTTTGAGTGTAATTTTTATTTACAAAATATTTTTTGTCCACCCCACATAAAATTTTATATATTTTTTTAAATTTATATTTTCTGAATGCTTCCTCCAACCAATTACTCACCACAACAAAAGGAGTCTTTTTATAAATTAGAATCATTATTATTTCTAGGAAAAAGCTTATGAGCCCAAAAATAAATCTTTGATTTTTAAAGAAAAATTTATGATTTAATTGATGAAAAATTGCTATTTTTTTGAAAGGGAAAATTGGAAAAATAAAAAATGGAACTACCGAAATGTTTTCAATTACAATATCAGGTTTTATTTTTAAAATATACCATGGCCAAATAAAGAACAAAATTATATGAATTAAAATAGTATTAGTTCTATTTTTCCTTCCAAAGTAATAGATAGTAATATTGTCGTGATAAGAGATCTTTTTTTCATTATATCTTGCTGTCAAAATTGTTATTTTATAATCTTTTAATCTTTGTAAGATTTCCCAAAGATAAACTTCAGCTCCACCTGCATTAGGATGATCTATTGTATATTTAGAAAAAACTAAAATTTTTTTCATAATAATTTATAATTATAAAACACATGGGCCTAATTTTAGCAATTTTTCTAATATTTCTATTAGGCTACTTAGTTGTCTTTTCAAAGGAAAAAGAATTTCTTTTAGTTTTTGCAGAATCTTTTTTAGTTGGTATCTCTTTTTTACTTATTTTCGGTTATTTGTTTTCGCTCTTGAAAATTTTTAATTATTTTCCTATATTTTTGATAATTTTATCTTTAGGTCTTTTAATTATTAAAAGAAAGAACTTTAATTTTAAAGAGGCAATTTTTGAGAAAAATGATTTTTACTTTTTGATTTTTTGCTTTTTACTTTCACTAGTTGGAGGATCTTTTAATCTTTTACCTCATTATGAATATAAGTGGCCAATTCATAATGATGAATGGTGGATTTTTGGTATTGCTAAAAATATAAAAGATGGAATGTCTATAAATTCTCATCCCTATCATTTTGATTATTTTTTTAATTTTAAACCTGGAAGTAGTATTTTTATTGCCTATTTTGATTCTTTTTATAATATCGAGAACTGGTCGTTTTTTCCTTTTTTCAATGTCTTTTTGATTTCCTTTTTAGGGAGTATCTATCTTTACTATTTTTTAGAAAGAAGTTTTATTGCACTTTTGTGGCCAGTTTTTTTTACATTTTTAAGATCTAATGCTTATTTTTTAGGTCCTTGGTTTTTTGTTCCTTTTACTTTTTCTTTTCTTTTTATTTTACCTCTTTTATTTTATAGCCTTTATGAGAAAAAAGATAAAAAAATTATTTTTACTTCTTTAATTTCATTAGCTTTAACTTATTTACCTTATTTGACTTTTTTAGCTCCATTAATTTTTGCAATAGATTTTCAAAAAATACTCAGAGCTTTTAAAATTTTTTTAATTTTTATTTTTTTACTTTTTTTGTTTTTTTTAAAATTTTCTCCTTATAAATTTTATTGGGAAGATAAAATTCCTCTTTTAAGTTCATTTTTTGTTCCAATCACAGCAACAATCCACCCGGTTCATTATAAAGATATTTTTATAGTTTTACCTTTGCCTTTAGTTCTTCTGGTACTGATTTACTTTTTAAAATACAAAAATGTTTTTGTTTTAACTTTATTTTTAATTTTAACCATAAATTATCTGCTTATTTTACTTTTTAATGTTTCTTTTGCTACTTTTCATCAAAGGTCAATTTATCTTTTAAGTTTTCTTTGCGCTTTTCTTTCTGTTCCGGGTTTTTATGTCTTAACTCAAACTTTGTCTAGTAAGATTTCTTTATGGATAATTTTAGTTTTTGTATTAATTTTTAATTTTTTAACTTATTTTAAAACTCCATATGGGACAAATATTTATTATCTTCTAAGTTCTTATGATGAATCTGCTCTTCAGTGGCTTAAAAATCAAAATTTTAAAGATAAAAAAGTATTTTCAGATTTTTATACAGGCACTTTTATCGGTCCAATTACAAGACTTTACACCTATTTTTCTTTAATTAATTTTCAGGAAAGAGGAATAAAAGATTATAATTTATTTTTTACCTTACCATGCGACAAAAAATTAGAAATTCTTAAGGAGCTTAATCCAGATATAATTTACTCGAAATTAAAACAGGATTGTGAATTTTTAAAGGAAATTTATTCTAATGAAAAAATCTTTCTTTATCTTCCAAAAAAAGAATTTTAATTTTTGTATAATTTAATATATGAGAATCCTTACAGGAATTAAACCAACAGGAAGTCTGCATTTAGGAAATTATGCTGGTTTTGTAAAATCTCTTTTGGAACTCCAAGAAAAAGGACATGAGATTTTTCTTATGATTGCTGATCTTCATGCCTTGACAGATCCTACAAATATCAAAAAAGTTAAAAAAATAAAAGAAAATTTAGTAGCTGAAATAGTTTCTTTAGGAATTGATCCAAAAAAAGTAGCTATTTTCTATCAGTCAGAAATTTATTTTCATCCTTATCTTGCCTGGATTTTAAGTTGCTTTACTAGTCTTGGCGATCTTTATAGAATGCATCATTTTAAAGAACTAACTCAAAATTTAAAAATGAAAAAAGAACAAGTTAATGCTGGTGCTCTTTATTATCCAGTTCTTCAAGCAGCAGATATTTTACTTTACAATCCAGATTTAGTTCCTGTTGGCGAGGACCAAAAACAACACCTTGAACTTACAAGAGAGATAGCTAGAAACTTTAACAAAAAAGTAAAAAAAATTTTTAAAATCCCCAAAGAATACCTAACCCAGACAGCAGAAATTAAAAGCCTTACCAATCCATTTAAAAAAATGTCAAAATCTGATCCTGATGGTTGTCTTGGTATTTTTGAACCAAAAAATATGATAATTCAAAAAATTAGAAAAGCAGTTACTGATTCAGAGGGTAAAATCTATTATAATCCAACAACAAAACCCGGAATAAGTAACTTAATTTTGATCTATCACCTTCTTATTGAAAAGCCTCTTAAAGAGATTGAAAACGAGTTTCAAAATTCAAGTTATAAAGAATTTAAAGATTTAATTATAGAGAAATTTTTCGAAAAATTCGGCTCAGCTAGGGAAAAGAAAAAAGAAATTTTACTTGAAGTTCCACAAATAGTCAAACTTGGTAAAGAGATTGCCTTTAAAGTTTCTTGCCAGCTTATTACCGAAATTGAAAAAATAATTTAAAAAATGATATAATTTTAAATATGCGTAAGTTAACTTACTTAGCAATTTTACTAGGAATTTTAATTGTCTTTATCATTATTTTCTTTCTAATAAAAAAACTAACTAAACCACCAGAACTACCGTCTACTTTACCAACTCCACAAATGCAAATTAACCAAGACCAGACCCAAGAACAATCTAACTTAATCAAGGAACCTCTTCAGCAACAAGCCCTTGAAGTTACTGAGCAAAAAAATATCGAGGTAAAATCTACAAAAGTAATTTTAACTCAAGAAGGATTTAGCCCTAAAAATTTAAAATTTAAAGTGGGTGATGAGGTAGAAATTATTGTAGAAAATAAAACAAATTCTCTTCATTTTCTTACTTGGGATGTTAATGAGCTTAAAAATCAAACTTCAGCTAATGGTCCACTTGAACCAAATGTAGCCAAAACTTTTAAAGTTAAGTTTAATCAAAAAGGAGTTTTTAAATTTTATTGTTATTTACCATCTCATTTTGCTGATCTTAACTCTGGCCAAGGAGAAGTCATCCAATTTAATATTGAATAACTTTTTATTTAAACTAGCTAAATGAAATTAAACTTTAAAATGCCACTCATCTTTAAAAAAGAGAGTGGTTTTGGTACTATGAAAAACATAAAAATTTTTCTTACAACTCTTACTTTAATTTCTTTAATTTCTCCTCAAAATCTTTTTGCTTTAAATCCACCCCAATCTTCGCCACCAACAGCAACAGGTTCTATAAATGTTAATAGCTCTGGTAACATCGGAATAGGTGGTCCAGCTTCTAGTACTCCAAAGATAATCCTTTATGGTACGACTACAATTGTCGATAGATTAGGAATAGGTGGAAATCCTACCTCAAATCAGAGCCTTTATGTTGGTGGTGGTAGTACTTTTTCTGGTACAGTTGAAGTTCAAAATGGTATTACAGTTTCTGGTGCTTCTTCATTTAGTGGTAATGTTTATTTTCCTAGTAATGGAATTTGGACTTCCGATGGCAAAGTTGGAATAGGGACGACGGGGCCTAAACAAAAATTACATGTGAATGGCTGGCTTTACATAGGTCCTGAGACTGGTGGATATGTTTTACCAAATGCTCTATCTTTAGAAACACAAAACAACTTTTTCCGTATAGCTTTTGATGATTTAAGATTCTATGATTGGAGTTTCGGAAGTGATATGGTTACTTTTAAAGATGGTAATGTAGGAATAGGGACAAATTCACCAGGACATAAATTAGATATAGCTGGTTCTGCTCGAGTTCAAGGCTGGGATGCTGTTTATCACTCCTTAGATACCGGAGGTGATGTTAATAGAACATTTCACTTAATAGGAACATATCATGGATGGGACGCGGAAGCTGTATATATAGCTGGTTATAATTATTACAATCCAGCTGGAGGAAACCCTAATAATTCTTATGCTAAAAAGATACATTTTGGACATCCTGAAAGAATGACAGTAGATCTTGGTACTGGCAACGTCGGCATCGGGACGATGGCACCAGTAACAAAATTAGATGTCCGTGGACAAATAGCTACTCAAAGTTGGCTTAATATATGGAATTCTGCAAATGTTGGTTCATTAAGTGGTGGAGATGGTCGTGCAGCTATTACTTTTGGTGCTACTGATACTCCTGCTGCATGGTATTTAGGTGCAGTTGATAATACAAATCAAGCTAATACAAAACTTGGTATATGGACTTGGAAGAGCCCTGGTAGATGGACTTTAGTAATAGAACCAACTTTTGGCAATGTAGGAATTGGGACAACGGATCCGCAATATAAACTTGATGTCTTGGGACCGGTTAGATTAGGGACTTTATCACCAACTATTAATAATAGGCTAATTATTAAAGAAGTTTCAGAACCTGGTTATGGAAATTTAACCTCAATTATTGGTGGACAACAAAGGGGTGTATTAATTAAAGATAGAGATACTATAACTGGTGGACTTTGGTTAATTGGCGGTGATTGGAATGCAATAAATTCAAGAGGAGCAATAGGTGTGGGGTTGTTAGGTGATATGGGAACAATGAGAGCTAATGCTACAACTGCTGCTGCGATTTATTTTTGGGATGGTAATATAAGATTTTTCACAAATGATAATCTTAGTCCTGGTAATACATTTAACCCCACTGAAAGAGTTAGAATTACAAGTAATGGTAATGTTAGTATTGGAGCAGTAAACGATAGTTATAAGTTATATGTAAGTGGTAATACTTACATTTCAGGTGATCTAAATGTTATAGGTAATATCAATGCCCAAAGTGTAACTTATAATAATCTTTATGCTACTTCAGTTTCTGCTCTTACTCTTTCTGTCTCTGGCACTACTACTTTAGCTACTTCTAGTGGTAACGTAGGAATAGGGACGACGAATCCGAATTTAAATAAACTTCAAGTACAAGGAGATATCGGTTCTTGGTTGACAGGAGCAGGTAAGATTATGACTCGCGTTACTAATGCTTATGGTTCTAATCAGCCTTCAATTTTTTTAGATAGTGACAATAACGGTGGTGGAGAATGGGTTATAGGGCCTATTAGTTCTAGTGGATTACATATTTCAAGAGTTGATGGTAATAATTGGGACAACATTATATCTCCAGGGATTGTAGTAAATTTAACTGGTAACGTCGGCATCGGGACGACGACACCTAATCAGAAGTTAACAATATCTGGAGGAAATATATGGCTTGATGGGGGGTACGAGCTGGGATGGCAATGGACAAATTCAGATAGAGCTTCTATAAGATTTGAATCAACCAGTGATGCTTCGGGAGCTTCAAAACTGATTTTGGAAACATTAGACAACAGTAACGAACCGATAGAATTTAGACAGAGTGGTAATGTAAGAATGGTTATAAGTGATATAGGCCCTGGCAACGTCGGCATCGGGACGACAGCACCAGAAGAGAAACTTCATATTAAAGTTTCTTCAGGCGATGTTAATATCGCGCTTGATCCAAATAATACTCCTGTTTCTGGTTTTTTTGGACGCTTTCAAAGAAACAATGATAATGTAAGTGGAAATAGTTATTACACTTATATAGCTAATGGGGCAGTGCATGTTAGTGGAAGCAACGAAAATACTTTTTTGGTAGAAAATCAATATGTTGATGGGCAAATTTTAATAATGAGTAGAGGTGAAGGATTTAGATTTTTATTTGCAGATGCTACTAGTAATAATCAAATTGTTACATCTACTGAGTTAATGAGAATTAGCACCAATGGCAGCGTCGGAATTGGGACAACAGCACCGGGTGGAAAACTTGGCATTTCAAGTGACTGGGGAAACTGGATAAGGTTCGATGACTCAATTGCTGGGAATCAATACATGTTCCATAATCCCTCAGATGGAAGCAGATTTGAAGTTGGGGTATACGATGCTAGTGCAGGAACTACTCGATGGGGAGTGTTTACCATAAGACCTTCTGGCAACATCGGCATCGGGACGACGAATCCAAATGTTAAACTTGAAGTTTCTGGTGGTATTGGAGCGAAAAATCTTGCTGGTACAAATCTTCTTGAATCTTCAACTGATTTAGGAGATACAGAGGCATGGGGTTC
>JAUQQM010000005.1 GCA_030549895.1 Patescibacteria group bacterium
GGCGGAACACCTTCTACAGATAGGGCTTATCAAATAGGAGTATATAAACCTAATGGAGTTGGTGGTGGTTCTACTTTTGATACAACATTTGGACTTTATTTAGCTTTTTGGGCTAACGATATAGCAATACCATATGATGCAATAAAATCTGGATGGCATCATGTAGTAGTCTCATGGAATGGAGAGACTAACGTTAGAATTTCTTTGGATAATCAATTTTTGCCAGGTTTCGTTTGGAATGGAACTTCCTGGACATCGCAAAATCAACCATTCACCTTACCTAGAATTCCATCTCCAGACCCTAATCAATCTACTTTAATAAGTAGAAGTAGATCATATTTGTGGGGTATAGGTTCGTTATATTTTCCTGGTCTCATCGATGAAGTTCGCATCTACAACCGCGCCCTTTCTGATGACGAAATTAAAGCTTTATATGAAGCTACCAAGTGATTTTAGTCGCGAACTATTGCGAACATTCTCGCGAACTTTATGCGAACATTGTTATTTAATTTAGTCGCGAACTATTGCGAACCCTCTCGTGAACCCTTGCGAACGTTATTATTTGGTCGCGAACTATATGCGAACCATCTTACGAACTATTGCGAATAAATTCGCGTCCATTCGCGCTTTAAAAGATTATTCGCGTCCATTCGCGTTAATTCACAAACCTTAAAAAATCCTATATTCAATGCTATCGCACTTTATATAAGAAATCCTATATTCGATGCTATAGCATTTTATATAAGAATTTTTTTTTAGGAAGCTCAGCTTTCTAAAATCACTTCTACTAACAAAGTCCGATCGGACCAGATTAGTAGAAAATTAAAAATTTAAAAATCCTTTATTTAATAGGTTTTTTAAATTTTACTTCTTCTACTAACTTTGGCCGATCGGACCAAGTTGGTAGAATAAATTTTTAGTAAACTTAGTTTCCTCAATTCCCTGAAAAATAAGTTCCATTATATTATGCGATAGCATTTTATAATGGAATTCTTGGATAGTACAGGAAATATAATTCAGGTAATCTTTTCTCATTTTCTTAAGAAAATGAGAAATATCCTATTCATAATTCTTATAAATTATCT
The DNA here is from genome assembly GCA_030549895.1 of Patescibacteria group bacterium. Classification (GTDB taxonomy): domain Bacteria; phylum Patescibacteriota; class Minisyncoccia; order UBA6257; family HR35; genus JAUQQM01. The sequence goes on from JAUQQM010000005.1 coordinate 1,086, forward strand.
CGCGAACTATTAAAAATTACTCTTTTAAATTCTTAAAATTATTAGACAAATTTATAAATCCTTATAAAACGCTATAGTGAAATATAATTAATATGATTTGTGTTATAATTATTTAACGATGGTTGTAACAAAAGAAAAAAATAAATTGTTAAAAGAATTTGAAAAGCTAGATTTGGGAAAAATGAAATCAGCTATTCGAGTAATGGATAAATTGAGGAAAAAGCATAAATTAAAGCGGGGTGAAAAAACCTCAGTTGAAATTATCCGTAAATTTAGAAACACTCTCTATCATAAATGATAGTTTTAGATGCTTCAGTGATTGCTAAATAGTTTTTACAGGAACCTAAAAGCGAATCAGCTTTATATTATCGTGACCTTCATTTTAAAAAGAAAGAAATCATAATAGCTCCCAGTATTCTTATTTATGAACTTGCTAATCTTTTTCGTTTCAAGAAAGATTTTTCAGAAAAAGAGATTGTTTCTATTTTCGATACTTTAGAAAAATTCAAAATAGAAATTGTTGCTTTAGATTTTAGAGATATAACTAAAGCAGCAATTTTAGCGAGACAAAAAGATATAACAGTCTATGATGCAGCTTATGCTGTTCTAGTGCTTAATTTTAGTTGTAAATTTGTTACTGCTGATAAAAAGCTTTATGAAAAGATAAAAGATTTAGGATTTGTGGTATTGTTATAAAGATAGCGATCAATCTTTTGGAGTCTATTTTGAAATTTTTGATAAAGTTCGCATCTATAACCGAGCCTTTTCTGATGCAGAAATTAAAGCTTTATATGAAGCTACTAAGTAAAATTTAGTCGCGAACCATATGCGAACTCTCGCGCGAACTTCTGCGAACATTGTTATTTTATTTAGTCGCGAACTTTATGCGAACTTTCTCGCGAACTAAATGCGAACATTGTTATTTTATTTAGTCGCGAACTTTATGCGAACTATTGCGAACATTGTTTATTTGATTTTAGTCGCGAACTTTTGCGAACCCTCTCGTGAGCCCTTGCGAACTTTCTTTACAAAAAATCCTATATTTAATGCTATCACATCTTATATAAGAATTTTAGCAAGTTTCACTTCCTAAAATTGATTACACTCCTTCTCTTTTTTGGCGATGGTATTTGAGGACAAGTTGATGAGCTTTTTATAAAGATAAAATAAATTCCCTTAAATCTCTATTTTCTAATTTTTTGTGTTATTATTTGTCTTTCTTCAAAAATTTTGAATCTTAAACAGTTTTGTGATATAATTAATGTATTCGTAAACGAATACAATTTCAAACTTATATGAAAGATATTATAATTAATCCTAAAATAAAATTCGGTAAGCCGGTTATTAAAGGTACAAGAGTACCTATAGATTTGATTGTAGGTAAAATTGCTGGAGGAATGACAATTGAGGAAGTTATGAAAGAATATGGTTTGACAAAAAAGCAAGTATTGTCTGCATTAAAATATGCTGCTAAAGTTTTATCTACAGAAGAAATTTTAAGCTTACAATAATTTTTATTTTGATGAAAGCTTTGATTGATGAAGATTTACCAAAATCTTTAAAAAATGTACTTTCGAATTTGGTTTTGAAGTAATAGATCTAAGAGAAACTAACTTGCGAGGAGCTTAAGATATATAAAGTTTTCAATTATGCTCAAAAAATTTCTGCGATTTTATTTACAGGGGATCTCGATTTTAGTAATATTTTAAAATTTCCTCCTGGGAGCCATCATGGAATTGTTATCTTAAGATTTCCTAATGAGCTTTCAGTTTATGAAATAAACAAAATGAGTGAAAATTTGTTAAAAAAGATTGATTTAAATGAATTAAAAGAAAATATAACAATTTTATCTCCAAATAAAATAAGAATCAGAAAAGCAGCAAAATGAAAATCGAAGATATAAAAGTAAATAGAATTCTTGATTAAAGAGAAGAATTGACAATGGAGTTTAAAAAACATCATTGGTCGCGAGCCATTGCGAACGTTATTATTTAGTTGCGAGCCTCTGTGAACTTTCTCGCGAACTTGATGTAAACTTTCTAAAAATCTTATATTCAATATTATCGCATCTTATATAAGAAAAATCCATTGTATTCCGTCATAGCATTTTGTAAAAGAAAATATAAATTTTATAATTTAAGGTTTTTTTTAATTTTTGCTATAATTTAAAATAGGCGGTGGTAGTTCAGTGGTAGAACGCCTCTTTCCCAGAGAGGAGGTCGCGGGTTCAAATCCCGTCCACCGCTCTAGATTGTGAAAATATCTTCTCAAATTAAAATTCCTCAAGAAGTAGTAGAAGTAGCCTTAAAATTAAAACTAAATAACTTTGAAGTCTTTCTTATAGGAGGATGTGTTAGAGATTTAATTTTGGGAAGAAAACCAAAGGATTGGGATCTAACAACAAATGCTAAACCAGAAGAAATTTTAAAAATTTTTCCTGAAAACAGTTTTTATGAAAACAAATTCGGAACTGTCTCGGTTAAAACAAACTCTCAAGATCCAACCTTAAAAACTATAGAAATAACTCCCTATAGATATGAAGAAGGTTATTCTGATTTTAGACATCCTGATAAAGTAGTTTTTGTTTCCTCCTTAAAAGAAGATGTAAAAAGAAGGGATTTTACAATTAACGCTCTTGCTCTTGATCTCGAAGGAAATATTCATGACTATGTTAATGGCTTAGAAGACTTAAATAAAAAATTAATAAAAGCAGTTGGGGATCCTAGAGAAAGATTTAAAGAAGATCCTTTAAGAATGATAAGAGCTGTAAGATTTTCTGCTGAACTTCAATTTGATATTGAAGAAAATACTAAAAAAGCAATCATAGAACTCAGCTATTTGATAGAAAAAATTTCTAAAGAAAGAATAAGAGACGAATGGACTAAAATAATTATGCTCCCTGATGGTGCTAGAGGAATAAGAATGCTTTCAAGTTTTGGTCTTAACAAATTCATCGTCCCAGAACTTGATGAAGGAATAGGAGTAACTCAAAACAAACACCATATATATGATGTTTATGAACATAATATTAAGTCACTTGAATACGCTATCTCTAAAAATTTTCCTTTACACATAAGAATTGCTGCCCTTTTTCATGATATAGGAAAACCAAGGACAAAAAAAGGCGAGGGGCCAGATTGTACTTTTTATGGACATCAAGTTGTAGGAGCAAAAATGGCAAAAGAAATTTTAAAAAGATTAAAATTTCCAAAGGAAATTGTTGAAAAAGTCTCGCATCTTATTTACTACCATATGTTCTATTACAATGTAGGAGAAGTTACAGAAAGAGGTGTGCGAAGATTTATTAATAGAGTTGGAATTGAAAATATAAATGATCTTTTAAAACTAAGAGAGTGTGACAGAATAGGTTCAGGCGTGCCAAAAGCATTTCCCTACAAACTTAGGCACTTAATGTATATGATTGAAAAAGTAAGACAAGAGCCTATAACTCCTAAAATTTTAAAAATAAATGGCAATGATCTTATAAATGAATTTAACCTTAAACCTGGTCCAATAATTGGTTATATTTTAAAAATTCTTTTAGATAAAGTCTTAGATAACCCAGAAATTAACCAAAAAGAAACTCTTTTAGAAGAAGCAAGGAATCTATTAAAACTTGATGAAAATGAAATTAAAGAAATAGCAAAAAAAGTAGATGAAAAAATAGAAGAATTTGAAAAATCAAAAGAGGCCTCTCTTAAAGAAAAATATAAAATAAACTAAAAAGATATTTCTCTTACTTCTAAAACTCTAAAGATGTTATTTTTGTAGATTCCATAACCATTAACTGTATTAGAAGTGGTGACAACTTTTATTTTTTTATCACCAATTCCACAACCATCACTATTACTAAAAAGACAATTATTTTTACATTGGCTAGTTTCAAAGTTAATATTTCCTAATTCTTCCTGTTGAGCTTGAAGATAAAAATAACAATCAAGGGCTTGATCAGCAGCGATTAAAGCTTGAGTGCCAGCATTTATGTCATATTTTATGGTAAGCTGACTTGAAGTAAGAAAATATATTGAAATAACCAAAACAAAAAATGAAGTCAAAATAATAACTACTGTAAGGATAATTTGTCCTTTCATTTTGTGTTGCATAAAATTGTTTTTGGTAAAACTCCTGTTAAAATTTCAATTTCTTTTGGATGTCGTGATTTTTCTATTTTCGCTTTTAAATAAATTTTTAAAAATGGTGGAGTATTAATTGAACTGCTGCATCCATCTTCTTTCTCAATATAAAAATCAGTTATTTTCAAAAAATCTGGATTTAATTTATTTCCCTTATCTATTCCCTGGCAATCGTTTATATCTCCGGTAGATGAAGAATTAAAGTAAAGATTATTATCTTCATAAGTTATCTTTACACATTTTCCATCTCCCCTAATAAAAGCAAGTGCAGTTGTAGTAGTCATTGACCTTAATGAACTGGAAAAAACATTTGCTGTCTTTAAGGATCTAAAAAAAAGATCCATAATTGATCTTAAGCTGTCATATCCATAAACTAGATAATTTAAATCTCTTTGAGCGCTTTGAAAAGTAATAAACGCTCCAATAGAAATTGACATTACAAATCCTATCAAAATAACACCAAAAACTGTCTCTAAAAAAGTGAATCCTTTTAATTTTATTTTTTTTAAAAACATTTTCCTGGTACCCAACAATAAACTTCTTCTTTTAATTGAACAGAAGAAAATGATGAAGTAACATTTACAATTAACTCAGTGCTTGATGAAGAACGATTTTGAATTTCAAAGCTGACATTGAAATTTTTATAAGAAGTTGTAAAAGCATTTATCTCATTAAGCCAATCCGCAGAAGTTAGAAAATTTTCATTAATTTTATATTTTACTTTTTCTAAATAATATAAAGCTAAAAAATTAGCAACTAAATCTTCATCTGCTCTATAGGAATTAAAAAAAGAAGTGCCAATTAAACCTAAAACACTTGCTGAAACAACGCCAAAAAAAGCAAGAACCATTAAAGTTTCAAGATAACTAAATGATTTAAATTTATCTTTTAATCTCAACATAGCCAAAATTATTAACTGTTATTGTTGCTGTTTTATTTAAATTTTTATTTATTATTTCTATGTTAAAAGGGAAATTAACAATAGCGCTTTTTACCTCTAAATATGGTGAGGTATAAATAAAACCCTTATTCTGACTGGAAGTTGTAAATTCATTACCATCCCTTAGTTTATACTCATTTATCACACTTTCTCTCGGTCTAGCACTTAGATCACATGGGTCTGAAACATTTCCTGAGGTAGCTATTTTAATTATCTGATAAGTTTTTTTATCACCTAATATCTTAATCCCATAACCACAAATTCTTTCTGAACCAAAGAGTCGTGGAGAAAGAGATAAAGACTGAGCTTTTTTTATTACTTGATAAACACCTGCTACGTCTGAGTTCAATCTTATATAAGAAAGAATTTCTGTAGAAGTAAAACCCATAGCAAAAAAAATAGCCATGATAGCCAAAACAAGGCTTGCTTCTAAAATAGTAAAACCTTGAAAGTTTATTTTAAAAATTGAAAAGAATTTTTGAAATTTCATTTCCAAATAATATTGTAACCCAAACTCCTAAAAATAAAAAGGGTAAAAATGGTAGCCTTGTCTTAAGCGTGTACTTTTTAAAAATTAAAAATGGTAAAGAAATTATTGTTCCAAAAATTCCGGCTAAAAAAATTGAAAAAACAAGCTCTGAAGGTTTTAAAAAAAGTCCAATCAAAAAAATTGTGGGTACATCTCCATAACCAAGACCACCATAAAAAGCAACTATCAAAAAAATTAAACTAAAAGCTAAATTAAATAAAATTTTAAGTGAAAAATTTAAATTAAAAATAGAATCTAATGTCTCAAGAAAATTAAAATCTAAAAAATTAAGTCTAAAATAACTTTTCAAACCAAAAAATATCAACCAAAAAATATAACCAGCTATCAATATTTTTAAAGAGACATATTGAGTTCTAAAATCATAATAAGCTAAAAGAAAAAGAAAACATAAAAATCCTAACCAGTAAATTGTAAAAATTAATCTTTGCCAAAAAAAAGGTAAAACGTTAAAAAATTTTATATAAAAAGATAAAAATAAAATTCCAGTTATAAGTTCTCCCAAAAAATAAACCCAAGAAATTTTCCTACCACAATAACGACATTTCCCTTTTAGAAATAAAAAAGAAAATAAAGGAATTAAATCTAAAAATTTAAGAGTCGTCTTACAATTAGGACAATAGGAACGAGAAAAAATAAAACTTTCTTTTTTCTCTAATCTAAAAATTAAAGAATTAAAAAAAGAGCCAAAAATAAGCCCTAAAACAAATGAAAGAACCATCAGTTTAAGGAGAAACTTTTATACAGTAAAAACCAACTGCACCACCAGAACACTCATTTGAGGAACCAAGACAGTTATCCTTATCGTTTACAGGAGAACTTGAACTTGCTTCAGTTGTCTCTACACAAGCAGCAACATAAGCTTCATTAGCATTCGTGGTTGTATGATAATAATATTTCCAACTACTAATAGGATCACGCATTTCGGATATTCCAAGAGTATCAAAAGGAACAGTGTTGTCAGATCCTGGAGCAGGCATTGATCCGTAACTATTAAAGTAACTGGTTATTGCAGCAGAAATCTTTAAAAGATCATTAATTCTTCTCTGATCTCTTGCTTTTTTACCAAAACCTCCAATATTAGAAACTGTAAGAGCTGCTAAAACACCTATAATGACTAAAACTATTGCCATTTCTACTAAAGTAAAACCTTTTTTATTCATATTTTTTAATTTTAAGCCTCAATTGAGGCTTTAAAATTTAATTTTAATATTATAAATCTAAACTATGAAATGAGCAACAATTTTTGTGGATAATTATATTGCACCTATTTGCTTGGTAAGTGAGTAAATTGGAATTAAAAGAGAGGCTTCTAAAAGGCCAATTATTCCACCTAAAACCACTAAAAGAACAGCCTGAAGTGTTTGGGTGAGATTATCAAAATCTCGTTGAAGCTCTTTAACATAAAAATTAGTAAGTTTTTCTAAAAGTTCTACAAGGCGACCAGTTAATTCACCCACAGAAATAAACTGAATAATTACTGGAGGAAAAACATCTGGAAATTTACTTAGGGCCTCAGAAATAGAACTTCCTTTTTTAATAGCTTCAGCGCTTTGAAGGAGTGCCTGACGATAAACAGAATTAATAACAACTTCTGAAGAAACTTGTAAAGAATTTACCACAGGAATATCACTTTTTAGTAAATTTTTAAATATCTCTAAAAATCTTGTAAGATAAAATTTTGAAAAAATCTCTCCAAATATTGGAATTTTAAAAATCAAACTATCAAAAAAATATCGACCTTCGGGTGTTTTTCTGTAAATGTAAGTAATATAAGTAAGTCCAACTATAAATATTAAAATAGCCCACCAATAATTAAGGATGACAAAAGAAATAAAGAAGAAAAATTTTGTTATAAAAGGAACAGAAACATTAGCTTTTTCAAAAAGACCTTGCATTTGAGGCATGACAAAACCAAAAATAATCAAAAGAGAAGCAAGAGCTGAAATAAGAACAATAACGGGATAAATAGCAGCACTTCTTATAGTATTGACTAAGAAATATTGTCTATCAAAATAATCAGAAAGGTACAAAAGAGAGCCACTTAAATTACCAGAGATTTCAGCTGCTTCAATAGTCTTTAAAAAATATGGAGGAAAAACATCTGGTCTTTTAGATAGAGCACTTGAAAGTTTCATACCCCCACTAATATCATTATAAAGATCATAGCAAATTTGCCTTAAAGTAGGATTTCTAGTCTGTCTTGTAAGTACTCTCATAGCCTCATCTATTGGTATTTTTGCATCAATTAAAGTGGCAAACTGCTTTAAAAAAACTGAAAAATCCTTTAAAGTTATACCTTTTCTTAAAACAAAAGCAAATGTTTTTTTAGGAGTGAGCCTGGTAACTACTATACCTTCTGCTTGAAGCTGAGTAAGAGCAACATCAATAGAAGGAGCTTCAATTACGCCCTCTTTAAATTCTCCTAAAGGATTAACTCCTCTATATTCAAATTTCATTTTAGAAGATTTTTTAATTCTTCTACATTAGGTGAAAATTCAAATGCTCTTTCTTGAGTGATCTCATTTGCTCTCACTAAAATAGCTAGGGACCTATTAAGTGTCATCATTCCTTCAAGAAGAGAAGTTTCAATAACAAGATCAATCTGGTAAGTTTTGTTATCTCTAATTAAATTCCTAACAGCTGGATTAGCAAACATAATTTCACAAGCAGGAATCCTACCTCCCTGAATCCTTGGAATAAGTCTTTGAGAGATAATGCCTTGCAAGGTCATAGCTAATTGAAGCCTTATTTGATTTTGCTGAGAAGCTGGAAAAACATCTATAATTCTGTCAATAGTCTCGGCAGCGCTGTTTGTATGAAGAGTTGAAATAACTAGATGACCAGTTTCAGCCGCAGTTAAAACTGTTGCTATTGTTTCTGGATCTCTCATTTCTCCAATCATAATCACATCCGGATCTTCTCTCAAGGCTGCTTTAAGAGCTCTTTTCCAGCTTACAGCGTCTCTTCCAATTTCTCTCTGACTTATAAGTGCTTTATCAGAAGTAAAAACATACTCTATTGGCTCTTCAATTGTAATTATATTTACTGCTCTTTTATGGTTAATTTCATCTATAATAGCAGCAAGAGTTGTTGATTTTCCCATGCCTGCAGGTCCAACTGCCAAAATCAAACCTTGTCTAAATTCGGCAAATTTATGCACAGAAGGAGGAAGATTAAGTTCGTCAATACTTCTAATTGTAGATGGTATATATCTAAAAGCTGCAGCTAAAGTACCTTTTTGATAATAAATATTTGCTCTAAATCTTGCTTTATCTTCAATAGAAAAAGAAAAATCAACATCTAAATATTTTTGAAGTGTCTTTTTTTGAAGTTCATTCAAAAGAGAAAAAGCCATTCTCTCAATGTCATCACTACTTAAAATTGGTTGATCCATTAAGGGTATTAATTCTCCATCAATTCTTAAAGTAGGAAATTTTCCAGCAATAAGATGAAGGTCTGAGGCATTTCTTTGAGCTGTTAAAAGTAGAAGTTCTTTAATTTTCTGATCCATAAAAAATTATATCACACTAAAATGTCTCTCTTAAAACTTCATAAATATCAACAAGCCCTTTAAGAGCTTTTATTATCCCATCCTGCTTTAAAGTTACCATTCCCTGCTCTTTTAAAATTTCCCTTGCTTGAGAAAGATTAAAATTACCTAAAATTAACTCTTCAAGTTCTGGTGTCATTTTTAAAAACTCAAAAATTCCTATCCTTCCTATAAAGCCTTTAAAATTACACTTTTGACAACCTTTAGGTAAAAAAATAAATTCTTCTTGTTCTATTTCTTTTTTAGCTTCTTTAGGTAATTCTTTTAAAATTTTCTCTATTTCCTCTTTAATTTCTTCTGGAATTGGGCTTTTAACTTTACATTCTGGGCAAAGTTTTCTAATTAATCTTTGAGCTTCGGCTAAAATCAAAGTTGGTGGAATTAAAAATTTTTTAACTCCTAAATCAATAAGTCGAGGAACAACTCCAAGAGAATCATTTGTATGTAATGTTGAAAGAACTAAATGACCAGTTAAAGAAGCATGAATAGCAAGCTCAGCTGTTTCTTCATCTCTAATTTCTCCTACCATAATTATGTCTGGATCTTGTCTTAAAATTTCTCTTAAACCAGAAGCAAAATTATAACCAATTTCTGGCCTTACTTGTGATTGATTAATGCCGGCGATTCTATACTCTACTGGATCTTCTAGGGTTACAATATTTACACTTTCTTCATTCAATGACTGTAAAAAAGCATAAAGAGTTGTTGTCTTACCTGAACCTGTAGGACCAGTAATCAGAATAAGTCCATATGGTTTTTCTAAAACTTCATCAATAATTTTTTGATGGTAAGAAAGAATACCAAGATCTTTTATATTTAAAAGTCCGGAAAGAGGATCTAAAATTCTAATTACTATTTTCTCTCCATTGATAGTCGGAAAAGATGAAATTCTAAAATCAATTTCTCTCCCATCGATGTAAGCTCGAAAACGACCTGATTGGGGAATTCTCGTTTCATCAAGTTTTAATTCTGACAAAACTTTAAGCCTAGAAATTATTGGCTCTCCTATATCTTTAGGCAAAAAAACAATATCTTTTAAATCTCCCTGAATTCTATATCTCACTCTGAATTTGTCTTGAAGATTTTCAAAATGAATATCAGACGCTCTCTGATAGACTGCTTCTTTTATAAAAAGACTTACTAGCTCCACTATTGGTGCTTGCTCTTGAGTCTCTGTCATTCCTTCTATTCTGATGGCACTTTTTTCTATAAGGAGTGGTTTTATTTTTCTGTATTCTAAAACATATTTTTTTACATCATCATAAAAGTCATGGTATCTTCTTATAATTTTATAGAAATCACCTGGTGTAATTAAAAATATTTTCCCTTCAAAATTGTGAGTCTTTAAAAAGTATTCATACGCTTGTTGGACTTGTTTTTCTTCTGGCTCAACTGCGCCAATAAAAACTGTATTTTCTTTTTTATCAAAAATTGCCATTTTATAGGTTTTAGCCGCTTGCTCATCTAAAAGTTTAAGAACATTCAAATCAACCTCTTCTTGGGCGCTAAATATTTTGTAGGGAATATTTAAAACTTCACTTTTAATTTTTAAAATAACTTTAGGATCTACTTTTTGAGTTTGGTAAAGATAACCCTCAAAAGGAATTTTAAATCTACTTGCTTCTTGAAGCCAAAGATCAATTTCGTCTTTTTTAAAACCATTCTCTATAAGTTTTTCTACTAAGATGTTGTCTTTAAGAGCCATTATTCAAAAGGATTTGATTTACCTTTAGGAAAATCTGGAATTATTGGTGGAATGTAGTTCTTCGAGTTTTTTAAAAATGGGTGTGAAAGAATTTCATCTGGATTAGCTTTTTCAAAAGATTCAATCTGTTGCTGAGTCTTTTTTATTATTTCTGGAATAACTAAAAGCTCTTCTTTTGGTCTAAAACCTACAAGATATATCAAAAAAATCAAAAGGACAAAAGAAATAAATGAAACTATTAAAATATTCCTCATTTAAAAGTTGGGCTAAGAATTGAAAGAGACATATTTAAACTGTCTCCCTGCCCTGAAATTGAAAGATTTTTTACATCTAAAATTCTTCTTGAATTTTGAATTTTTAAAAGAAAATCATTAATTGCTGACCATGAACCACTTACATTTAAGGAAATATTAACGCCTCCCTGAACTGGTCCAAATGAAAATGAGTTAATATTTACAAAAGAATCTTGAAAAAGATTTGGAAGTAAAACTAAATATTCTTCTGGTCTATACTCTGTTGGAATTAATTCCTCTGCTCTTTTTTGGTAGTTTTTTAACTTTTCAGCCGTAAGGTTTATTTCTGTAATTTTCTTTTCTAAATTAACGTAAAGATTATATTCTGACTCTTTCAATTTTGCATTTTGATAAACTTTAGAAAGATTACCTACTTTTGGTAAAGTAAAATTAAAAATAACCCCAAGGTCAATAATCACTAAAATTAAAACTATTATATAACCTAAAAATCTCATTTTAAAAGTTTATAATATTCTGGTTTAAGATTACCAGAAATTGAAAAATTAACACCTCCTCTACCATAAGAAAACCCGCCAAAATCAACTTTTTCATAGACTGGTTCTTTTTTTAAAGAAACATAAAATTTAGCTAAATCATAAAGAGTAGGTAAACTCCCAGAAAAACTAAAACTACCATTATTAAAATCAATACTTAAGGAATTAATTTTTACAAAATAAGGAAGGGTACCAGCAATTGCCTCTAATGCTCTTGTTGGAATAGTATGTTCTTGAATTGACTTTTTTATTTTAAAAAAGTGTTCATAAAAAGTTGCTGCTTCCTGGGCTGAAAATTGTTCAAAAAGTACTTTTTTGCTTTTTATTAAACTCTCGAGTTGGACTGTTTTTTTATTAAATTTTGAAATTAAAAAATTAGATAAAAGACCAACAAGAAGAGCAAAAATTAAAATGCCAACTAAAATCATCACTAAAGTTTTAGGAAAAAGTACTAATCCTTCGTCCATAATTAAATTATAATTGGTAAAATTCAAAAGTCAATCAACTATTTAAAAAACAATAACCAGCCGCCAAAGAAGTTGCTAAAAGCAGACCTCTTTTGTTTATTATTTGCTCAAGATCTTTTGGATATTTTATTTTTAAAAATGGATTTAAAATAAATACTTTTCTTTCCTTAAAAAAACTAGCAAAATATTCGATCATTCCCTTTAAAGTAGAGTTACCTCCATAAAAGTAAATTTTCTCAACGTTAACTCGATTAGCCTTCTCAAAATCATTAATTTCTCTTTCTATCTCTGTTAAAAAATTATTCAAAAATGAAATGACGCTCTTTTGAAGATCTTTATTTTCTGGACCTATCTTTATTCCAAAATTCTCTTTAAAATTTTCTGCTCTTAAAAAGTCTAAAGATAAAACTGTGCTATAAAGTGAAGTCAATTTTTGACCATTCAAAGAAAGAATCTTTGAATATTTAACTTGCCCCTTAGAAGAAAAGGAAATAATTGAGTTGAGATGACCAAAATCAACTAAGGCTACCCATTCAGGAGATTCTAATAATTTACCAATACAGGTATTTTCAAAATAAAATCCTTTTACTTTTAATTTCCCAAGATTGGCCACTTTAGAGTATTTCTCTAAAAATGTTTTTGGAAAAGCTAAAAGAAATATTGACCAATTTTCTTTCGGATCATCATGAAATTTAAATATTTCCCAATAAGTCATAAATTCTTCAAATTTTCCAGGAATATATTTCCTACTTTCAAAATTTATAGCTTTCTTAAGTTCACGCGTATCTATAGGTGGTATTTGAAAAACCTTAGAAAAACTTGAAGAAAAGGGTAAGGTTAAAATTACGTTCTTTTCGCTAATACCAGCTTCTCTGAGAGCCCAGCCAATTAACTGAGAAATAACTTCGTCTTCTAATTGAAAAGAAACAAATCCACCATATTCAAATTTTTCTGGTAAAGAAAGAATGCTGTAATTTTTTAAATAATTTTCTTCTCCTTTTTTTTCTAAAAGAGTTATTTTTATATTCCTTGAGCCGATATCAATAGAAACAATTCTTTTTGGCTTGAAAAGATCCATAATACAATTATAAAACAAATTTTTTGGTATAATCTAAAATGTTAAGAAAAATTTTAGAAACTCTTTCCCCAACCTACTGCCTTTGGTGTTATAAAAAAAACGATCTTTTTCTTTGTCCAGAGCATTTAGAAATAATAAATTCCTTTCTTTGCCCTGTTTGTCATTTAAAATTTCCTGAAATAAAAATTAAGAAAATAACTTGTCCTTCTTGCTCTCAAAAAACTTATCTTGATGGCCTTTTTCCTATCTTTAGACTTAATGAGCCTTTAGAAAAACTAATTCACTCCTATAAGTATGATCTTTATTTTGACCTTGTAAAGACAATCTGTTTTATTTCAAAAGAATTTATTTATAATAAATTTAAAGATTTTTACTTTATTCCCATACCATCGCATAAAAGTAAGATAAAAGAAAGGGGGTTTGATCATATAAGGTTAATTTTAGAAAATATGAATTTAAAAATATTAGATGCACTTTTAAAAATAAAAAAAACAAAGCCTCAAGCACAGACAGAATTTTTAGAAAGAAGTCAAAATATTAAAGATGCTTTTGTTTTGAAAGAAAAAAATCTTCCTGAGGTTTTATTTCTTTTTGACGATATCAAAACTACAGGTTCAACTTTAAATGAAGCTTGTAAAATCCTAAAACAAGGTGGAGCAAAATTAGTCTTTGCTTTAACTTTAGCCACAAAATAATGGAGATAAGAAAAATTTCAATTTCAAAAAATATCCAAAATCAAAACGAAGTTTTAATTCAAGAAATGCCAATTTTACACCGAATAAAAAATGTCCTAAGACTAAAAGATAATGACCCAATTATTTTAATAGATGGAAGCGGTTATGAATACCTAGGACAAATAAAAATAAAAGAAGGAAATTTGTATGTTGAAATCAAAAGAAAAAGAAAAATAAAAAATCTAATCTCAAAAAATATTAACCTTTATATTGGCTTTTTGAAAAAGAAAGTTTTAGAAGAACTAATAGAAAAGCTTGCTCAAATTGGAGTAAAAAAAATAACACCTATAAAGACAGAAAGAACAAATTGGTTCTGTAATGAAATACCTGAAAGATGGCAAAAAATAGTAAGAAAAGCTAATGAAGTCTCAACTTGGCAAAATTTCACTGAATTAGGAAAGCCACTTACCTTTATAGAAGCAATTAGTATTGCTAAGAATCAAAATATTTTCCTTTTAGATCCTTCAGGAGAAATCACTTTAAGAAAATTTAAAAAGTTAACTAAAAAAATCAAAAACATAAATATTTTTATTGGCCCAGAAGGTGGTTTTTCTGAAAAAGAAATAAAATTAGCTAAACAAAATTCGGCAAAGACAGTTAAAATACCTAAAAATTATTTCAGAAGTGAAATTGCTGCCCTTATTTGTTCTATTGTAATTTTATATGATTAAGAAAAACAAAATTTTAATACTTAATTGGAAGATGCAACCAAGTAGTCTTGAAAGTGCTCTTAGAAAAGCAAAAGAAATATCATTTCTTTCAAAAAAATATAAAATAGAAATTTATTTAGCATCACCAGCAATTTATGCTCTTGAAATTAAAAAGAAATTCAAAAATATAAAAGTTGGTCTTCAAAATATCTATTTTGAAAAATCTGGAGCTTTTACTGGAGAAATCTCGCCACTTATGATTTCTAAAAATAAACTTGATTTTGCTCTTATTGGTCATAGTGAAAGAAGAGTTTATTTTAAAGAAAACTACAAAGTTTTTCTCAAAAAAATTAAAGCTTGTCAAAGTTCAAAAGTAAAAGTAATATTTTGTTTTGAATCTTTAAAAGAGATAAAAAAAATAAAAAATAAAAAAGGGATAATCTTTGCTTATGAACCAAGAAAATATATAAGCAGTTTTGGAGGGAAAATAATTGAAAAAGAAAAACTTAAAAAAATTGTAGAGAATTTTAGAAAAATTTTACCTCAAGAAAAAATTCTTTATGGTGGCTCTTTAAACCCAGAAAATGTAAAAGAATTAAATTTCGTTGATGGATTCCTGATTGGAATAAAATCTATAAACCCTAAATTTGTAAGAAAAATAATAGAAAATTTAAATTAAGCTTCTAATTTTTTTCAACCAGTCTTTATAAGGTAAGGGGAAGTTTTTTATAAAATCTCTTACTTTTTCTTTTACATTTTTTCTCTCTAAAATTACCTCTTTTATAAACTCAGCAATAATTCTCATTTCTTTTTCTTTCAGGCCTCTTGAAGTTATAGCAGGTGTACCTAAACGAAGGCCTGAAGGAGTAAATGGTTTTTTATCTTCTGGTAAAACATTCCTATTTGCAAGAATGTCTGATTTTTCAAGAAGCCTTTCAGCATATTTCCCATCGATACCTAAATTTTTAAGGTCAATAACCATTAAATGATTATCTGTTCCACCAGTAAAAAATTCAAACCCAAAACTTTTCAAAAAATTACATAAGGAAAGAGAATTTTTTAAAACATTTTTTTGATAGTTCTTAAAGTCTTTCTTTGAAACTCTCCAAAAAGCATAAGCTATACCAGCGATAGTGTGAACATGAGGTCCTCCCTGAAGACCAGGAAAAACAGATTTTTGAATTTTTTCTTCTAATTCTTTTCTATAAAAAATAACTGCACCCCTTGGACCTCTTAAAGTTTTATGAGTAGTGGTAGTAACAACATCAGCCCATTTAAAAGGACTAGGATGGAGATTGGCGATTACAAGTCCAGCGATGTGAGAAATATCAGCTAAATGATATGCACCAACTTCTTTAGCAATTTCAAAAAATTTTTTAAAATCTATCTTTCGAGGATAGGATGTTGTCCCAGAAATTATAATTTTTGGTTTTACTTTTTTAGCTAATTTTAAAATTTCATCATAATTTAACTGGTCTTTAACTGAATATTGAAAAGATTTAAAAAGTTTACCAGTATAACTTACTTGATGACCATGAGTAAGATGGCCACCGCTTGAAAGACTAAGTCCCATAATTTTCGACCCTGGTTCAGCTAAACCAAGTAAAACTGCAAGATTAGCAGGTGATCCTGAATAACTTTGAACATTACATCCCCATTCAGGCCCTAACTTAAAAGCTTTCAAAGCTCTTTTTATAGCTAAATTTTCAATTTTGTCGACAAATCTATTACCTGGATAGTACCTTTTTCCAACAAAACCTTCTGCATATTTTATCATCAAGGGAGAACCAACTATAAAGAGAGTCTCAAGATCAACAAAATTTTCTGAAGGAATAAGATCTATCGTTTCTTCTTGTCTTTTTATTTCTTTTTCAATTATCTTCCACAAAAATTTATCCATTTTTAAGAATTTCTTTAATTTTCTTTTTAATAGCCTCGTCCTGACCCCTTCTTGGAAATTCGTATTTATTAAAATCAACAAGTAAATACTTTCCTATTAAGGGAAAAAGACGTAAGATAATTTTTGCTTTTTCTTGTTCAATTAGTCTATATTCTTGATGGCCCTGAGGTGTCGTTCTTAGTTCTGTCTCCCAAAAAAATTCTCTCAAATTTTGATATTGAATAAATCTTATTTTATGAGCAAAACTAACGCTATACTGAGCAATGTCTTGATCTTTCTTTTCTAAAATTCTATATAACTCTTCAAGCTTTTCTATAGCCTTCATAAATGTTGAGTCCATCTTTATTTCTTTAATTTCTTCTGGTATCTCATAACCGTTATAAATATGGAATTTTTCATTAAATTGAGTCTGCATTCTATGTCTTTGAAGATCTCGCCAAGCTCCGATAGTAGAGATGATTTCAAATCTTAAAAAGGCGCTTTCAAAAGCTCTTGGAACTTTATACCATCTAAATTTTCTTGAACTTAAAATACTTTCAAGAATTTCTTCTTTTTCTTTCACTTTCATCCTTTTAACTTTCTCAAAAATTCTTTCAAATGGCTCTTTAACTAAAGGATAAATTAAAGAAGCTATAATCTTTTCTTGAGCAAACTTATCATACTCTATAAGTCTTACATTTTCATTTAATTTGATAGAGTCTTTTTTCCATTCTATCTTTTTTAAAACTTTCCTTAAAATTGTTTCTCTTTTGCTTAAATATTCCATATAATCTTCATTTTTTTCTATCCTTCTTAAAAATGAAGGGATAACTTTTAAAAGTTCTTTATAAGCAAGTCTACCTAAATTCCTTATCTCAGAAAGTTTATGATGAAGAGATCTTAAAATTAAATATTCTAAAGCTTGACCGTTACCGTAAAAAGCTACTTGACTCAACAAAGAAAGGGGTAAGATAGCTCTCGTAACATCTAGAACTTTTGTTTTTAAAACTATTTCTTTTTCATTAAACTTTTCCTTAAGCCAATTAAAGTAAATTCCAAACAGCTCTCTATAAGTTTTAAAAACTTCATCCATTACTTCAATATATTTTGATTTTTCATTTTTTAATTCTTCAGGAATATAGTATAGTCTTTTATTTAGATTCTCTTCTAAAAGGACATATCTTGTCGAGCGCTCAATAGCACTGATTCCTATTCTTTGATTTTCAAAGTGTTTTATAGCTATTTGAGAAATTGAATTAAAAACAATATGGGTTCCGGCCATCTGAAGAATTG
The DNA here is from genome assembly GCA_030549895.1 of Patescibacteria group bacterium. Taxonomy (GTDB): domain Bacteria; phylum Patescibacteriota; class Minisyncoccia; order UBA6257; family HR35; genus JAUQQM01. The sequence continues at coordinate 18,852 of JAUQQM010000005.1, forward strand.
AATCATCTCCATATTGAGCAAGCCATTTAACGTAAAACTTCTTTGCTCTTGGATTTAAAAATATCCTTTGATAATTTATTTTTTGTAAAAAATTAGAAAATTTTTTAAATTTCTTGCCATATGAAGTTTTTAAAAAGGGTTTAACAAATTCTTTTAAAAAAATAACCCTCAAATCATCTTTCGATCGAGAAGCTCTTGAGCAAAGAGCACCAGTTATCTCAGGCCCTAAAAATAAGATGCAATAAACTGGCCTGGTAAGATTAGTAAAAAATGGCCTTATTAAAAGTTTTTCCTCTTTGGTAAGTTTTAACTTTCCAGGCATTTATTAAATTTTAGCATATGCTATAATAACCTGATGGACATTTTTGAGTTAAGTAAGAAAACTCCTCAAGAAATTTTTAATTTGTATAATACATCTTTCAATGGTCTAGAAACAAATGAGGTATTTAAAAGAATTAAAATTTACGGTAAAAATATTCTTGAGGAAAGAAAAATAGATTTGCTAAAAATTATTTCTCAAAACATAACAAACTTTTTTATGCTCCTTTTACTGGCTGCTTTTATTTTCTCTTTAATCTTAAATGGACTTAATTTTGAATCTCTAGCTATTTTATTTTTCTTTATTCTTTCAACTTTTATTGCTGTCATTCAGGACTGGAAATCAGAAAAATTTATTGAAAGTTTAATAAAAAAATTTAAAACTTATACATGGGTAAAAAGAGGATCTTGGCAAAAGGAACTTTCAGAAAACATTGTTCCGGGAGACTATGTAAGGTTTAAAGAGGGAGATATTATTTCTGCTGATATTTTTATAACCAAATCTGATGAAGCTTTTGTTAATGAATCTACTTTTACTGGCGAAGCTGAACCAGTTCTAAAAGAACCATCATTAAAACAAGAACGTTTTCCGACAAATATAGCTCTTCAGGGTAGTTATGTAGTAAGTGGTTATTTAGAAGGAGTTGTTCTTTTTACAGGAAAAAATACATATTTAGGAAAAATATCAACTCAAGCACAACTAGCTGAAAAAGAAAGTGCTTATAAAAAAATAATGGAAAAAATTGCAAAGAATGTAGGTTATTTTTCTTTAACCCTTATATCTCTTACCTTTATTTTAAACTTAATTTTTTTAAAGCATCCTTTAAAAGAGATGATAATTTTCTCAATAGTTCTTTTTGTTGCTGTTGTCCCTGAATTTTTACCACTAATAACAACTTTAAGCCTAACAATAAGTGCTCTCAAAATTTCGAAAAAAGGAATAATTCCAAAAAGGATTTCAGCAATTGAAGATTTAGGTGCTATAAAATTTCTTTGCACTGACAAAACAGGAACCTTAACAGAGAACAAATTAAAATTAATTGAGATATTTTCTGATGATAAAGAAAAATTTATAAAATTCTTTTTAGCTCCAGCAATTTTAAAAGAAGAATTTGATAGTTATGAAACTGCTTTTGTTCAAAAATATGGAATTCTAAAAATAGAAGGAAAAATTGAAAAGGAGTTTCCATTTAATCCATATAAAAGAAAAAAAGAATACCTTCTTTATCTTTCAGGTAAAAAAATAAAAGTTACAAAAGGAGCTCCAGAAGAAATATTCAAAGAATTTGAAAAGACAGAAGAAATAGAAAACCTTAAAAAAATATTTGAAGAAAAAGAAAAACTTGGCCTGAGATGTCTTGGTTTAATGATAGAGGAAGATAAAAAAGAACTCCTTGGAATTGCTATTTTTGAAGACCCATTAAAGAAAGATGCTAAAAAAATAATTAAACTAGCTAAAAATTTAAACTTAGAAATCAAGATTCTTACCGGTGATAGCCCTGGAGTCTCTAAAAAAGTAGCTTTGGAACTTGGAATTATAAAAAATGAAAATGAAATTATCACTTCTGATGAACTTAAAAAATTATCTGACGAAGAACTTGACAAAGTTGTACAAAAAGTCAATGTTTTTGCTAGGCTTTATCCCGAAGATAAAGCAAGAATAATTAATTCTTTAAAAAAATATGGTTTTGTTGGTTTTCTTGGTGAGGGAATAAACGACCTTCTTGCTATAAAAAATGCAAATGTTTCAATTGTTGTCGACAGTGCCCCTGAAGTAACTCGACAAGAAGCTGATCTACTTCTTAAAAAAAGAAGTTTAAAACCAATAATAGTCGCTATAAGAGAAGGAAGAAAGGATATCGAAAATATAGAAAAATATATCCGGCATACTTTAGTTGGAAATTTTGGAAATCTTATAGCTTTTACTTTTATTAGTATCTTTTCAAAAACATTACCACTTACACCGCTTCAGATAATCGCTACCAATATCATTACAGATTTTCCTATGATCGGAGTAATAAATGATAAAGTAAGTAAAGAAGTTCTTAGGAATCCTCCACGATTTGATTATTTTTCAAACTTAATTTTATTTTTAATCTTAGGAGTTATCCTTTCTCTTGCCCTAATTTATGCTTTCTACCAATATCAAGGAAATCTAGCCCAAACTGTAGTTTTCCTTCTTTCAAGTGTTGTAGGAGTTTTAATTTTACTTTCAATAAGAACAAAAAATCTATTTTTCAAAGAAAGAGCTTCTGGTTTTGTAATTTTTTTAATTCTTCTTTGCGTCTTTATTTCTTTTCTTTTAACTCAATTAGGAGAAAAATTTAATTTTTCAAAAATTACTTTAAAAGAAGCTATATATGTACTTGGTCTAAGTGTAATAACTCTTTCTGTTCTTGATTTTGTAAAATTTATATTTTTTAGAGCTTTTAAAAAATTGGGTGGGCGACGGGATTCGAACCCGTAACCACCAGGGCCACAACCTGGTGCTCTGCCAATTGAGCTACGCCCACCACAATATAATTATACTTTAATTAAAAAATCTTCAAAATCTCTAATTACATCTGTAATAACAACAGTCTTTTCTTTTAAAATTCCTACAGTTGCCTCAAAATGACTAGATCGTGAACCGTCTTGCGTTCTGAAACTTTCATCTTCATTTTCAAGAGCAATTTCAGTTTTACTTGCCATTGGCTCGATAGCTACCACTAGTCCACTTGTAATCGTAACTCCTCTATTTTTCTGGCCAAAATTTAAAACTTCTGGTTCTTCATGAAGATTATAGCCAACACCATGCCCACATAAGTTATAAATAGGTTTAAAACCAAAGCTTTTTATTGTCTTTTCTATAACAAAACCAACTTCTCCTAATTTATTACCAAAAATAAAAACATCAATTGCTTTTTTTAAAGCTTCAAGAGTTGCTTTAATTAAATTTTTATCTTCATCATTTAATGGCTCTATCCCTACAGTTATAGCACAATCAAGATAAAGATTTTTCCAAATCATACCAATATCAATTTTTATAATGTCTGAATACTCAACAAAACCTTTTGGAATTCCATGAACAACAATTTCATTCTTTGAAAAACAAATAGAAGAAGGGAATGGTTTTTTTGCAAAAAATGGCTTATAACCCTTAAAAGCAGGTTTTCCACCTGTTTTTAAAATTAACTCTTCAGCTAATTTATCTAAGTCTTCAGCTTTAGTTCCTGGTTTTATTTTCTCTTTAATTTCAAAAAGAATTTCTACAAGTTTTTTGCCTCCTTCAATCATTTTCTCTATATCTTCTTCTTTTTTCAGATATAAACCCTTAGGAGTCTTTGTCTTTAAATTCATAAAGTTATTTTTTATTAAAATTCTGATTAGATTTTGAGTTCAATTGTCTTAAAAACCCTTTAATTTTTTCTGGTTCAATTACTTTATCTATAAGGCCATACTCTTTTGCTTCATAAGCTGAAAGATAAAAATCTCTATCAGTATCTGCCTCTATCTTTTTAAGAGGTTGGCCTGTGTGAAAGGAAAGAATTTCATTTATTCTATTTTTAAGTTTTACAATTTGCCTTGCAGTAATTTCTATTTCAACTGCCTGACCTTCTACTCCACCCATAACCTGATGAAGTAAAATCTCTGTATTTGGAAGAGCTGCTCTTTTCCCTTTAGCCCCTCCAGCTAAAAGAACAGCTGCAGCTGAAGCTGCCATTCCAATAGCAATTGTAACTACATCTGGTTTTATATACTGCATTGTATCATAGACAGCTAAAGCAGAAGTAACAATTCCACCTGGACTGTTTAGATAAAAATAAATATCTTTTTCTGGATTTTCATGCTCTAAAAATAAAAGTTGAGCGATAATGCTGTTAGCTACAGCATCGTTTATGGGTCCTGTCAAAAAAATTATCCTTTCTTTAAGAAGTCTTGAATAAATATCATAAGCTCTTTCGCCATAATTTGTTTTTTCAATAACAATTGGTATGAGGTTCATAAATAAATTATACCATAGAAGAAATTTTTTTAAAATAAAGGTACTCACTTTTTGGATCCTGACTTAAATAAATAGCGCTACCAATTACAATAAAATCTGGCTTGTATTTTAAAATCTCCTGAAGATTTTCTTTTTTAACGCCTCCATCAAAACCTATTTTTAAGTTTTTAAAGTCTTTCTTTGCTTTCCTTAAATTATCCAATGATCTTTCATCTAATTTTTGACCAGATCTTCCAGGACTAACTCCCATAATTAAAAGACCATCAATCCAATTTGCATAATTTCTAAAACTTTGAAGATTTTCTTGTGGTTCAATAGCAAAAAATATTTCTTTTTTAATTTTCCGTCCTACCTTTATAAGACCTTCAGGATTTGAAACTTTAAGATGAAAAATTAACCTTTTTATATAACTTTTATTAAAATTGAACAATGAAAGAGGAAGCACATAGTCCATCAAATGCACATCTAACTTAACATCTCTATCTATTCTTTCTATATCAAAAACATCATCATAAGAGTTATAACCACAGAAAGCTTCTTTAGCTATGTCAAAATGGAAATAATTAGTTAAATCTATTAATGAAATTATCCTCTGCTTAAACTCTTCAAAGCTTTGAACATTTATTGCTGGTATTATTTTTATCATTAACCCCCAAATTACTGTCTAGGTGCTTGAGGCTGCTGAGGAGTCTGGGGTTGTTGAGGAACTTGAATTAAAAGAACTCCACTTTCTTTATTTCTTTCAATTCCTTTCCATAAGTCGCTTTCTTTATTAAGATAACTCCAGAAGATAACATTTTTTCTATTGAAAACAATCATACTCTTTGGTTGCCAAATTGTATTTGTCCACTTAAGAAGTGCTCTTTGCGGCTGGCCTGTCTGTGGATCAATTTGAGTTTGTAAAAACCAAGGATCTTTTAAATAAACATTATTAAAACCAACTTTTAGTTTTCCAACATAAATATCACCGTTTGCAATAACTACCACCGCTGGTTTTTGCTCAAAACCAAAAAAGTAAACAAGGAAAATTATCAAGACTAAAATTACTATCCCTAAAATGATCCATTTTATCTTCATATTTTTAAGTCCCTTAAAACTTCAAATTAAGTTTTAAGGGGAATAATTAATTATAACTCTTTTTACAATTGGTGTCTTTGAAAAATCTTGAGAAGGATGAAGTATAACTTTGTATCTAAAGTATCTTTTGTTATAATGATCTGGACAAGTAATTGGAAAAACTTTGATAGGGTTTTGGGAATTAGCTACATAAAATTCATTTGGATCACAATTTGGGCCTACAAAATTCCAAGGACCAGAAGTGCTACTTGCAGTTGCTAACTGAAATTTAACTACTCCATCATTAACCTCCCCCTCCCATATGATTGAATTATAAGAAACTCCATAACTCTGACCAGTATCAAATATAGAAGAAATTAAAATACCTTCTTGGCTATAAGCAACAAAACTCGTCTTAACTCTATAAGGAACATTTCCACAAAATCCTGGCTCTTGACAATTAAAAGAAATCCAACCAACTATATCATTCCAAGCATAACCATGAAAATAACCATCAGAATCAATCCAAACAGAATAAGTAGAAGTAGCACACCAATTTAAATCACTACAATTGAAAGAAATCCAACCAATAACATCATTCCAAGCAAAACCATAAAGAGTACTTGAAGTTGTTGTTGGAATTTTTAAAACTGCATAATCTGAAGTAGAACAAGCATTTAAATCTTGACAATTAAAAGAAATATAACCAACTGAAGAAGAAGCAAAACCTGAAAGATAATTAATACCAACTTGAACAGCGCTTTGATTACTACAATCAGAAGAGCCAAGACAGAGGTCAATCCAACCTAAAACATCATTCCAGGAATATGAGTCTGGAGGAACAATATTACCAGCAAAACTAAAAAATGGAAAAGAAAGAAAAGCTATCAAAATTATTTCTTTTAAGAATTTTTTTAAATTTTTCATATCTAAAATCCTAAAAATTTTTTAATTTTATCCAAAAAAGTAAACTTTTCAAAAGAATTTCTTTCTAAATTTAGCATGGCTATCAAATTAGAAAATTCACAGTAGTCTTGGTCTGAATCAAAAAATTCATTTGGCAAAATTTTTTTCACATATCTTTTAGTTTTTTCTTTCGTAAAAGAAACTATATTACCTATCTTTGCTCCTCCACCAGAAATTAAAATTCCTCCAGGTAATTTTTTATGAAAGTTTGTTTCTTTTAAAAATTTCTCAATTTCTTCTAAAATATCTTCATATCTTAACTCTAAAATTCGACTTATCTCTTTTAAAGAAAAATCTCCAAGTTCGCTTTGAATTTTTTCTTTTTTTGAAATTTTTTTTGAGCCAAAACTCCCATATCTAGTTTTAAGATATTCGGCATCCTCAATGTTAATTCTTAAAGCTGAAGCAAGATCTTTAGTAAGAGAAAAACTGCCAATGGGTAAAATTTTCACTTCAAGACATTTACCTTCAGAAAATAAAACTAAGGTTGATGTCTCATGACCAAAATCAAAAAATAAAGTACCAATATCTTTGTCTTTTTCGGTTGTATAGAAATAAGCACTTGCTAATGATGAGAATTTAATTTTAAAAGATGAAAAATAAGAAGAAAAAATATCGTTAATTTCTTGAAGAAGAAAAGATGGTCCATCAATTACTAAAAATTCAATATCTAATCTATTTCCTCTTTTACCAATTGGATCTTGAACCTCTATTTGGTCTATAAAATAAGTAAGGGGAAAAATTTCTACAATCTCCCTGTTAGCGAGAAAATTTCCTTTTTTACTGTAACCTAAAAACTTTCCTAAATCTTCTTCTCTTACTGTTTCTTGATTTAACATAACAAATTCTTTTTGCTTTTTAACAATAAATTCTGGAGAAACAAAACCAACTATAGCCTTTTCAAATCTTGTTTCTAAATTATTTTCAAGATTAAAAACAATTTTTTCTACAGTCTCTTTTAGATCTAATTTTTTAGTTATTTTTCCTTTTTGAAAACCTTTAGTTTTTACTTTATCAAAATAAATTACCTTATTTTTTTCAAAATCAAAAACAATACTTTTAACTTCATAACTACCAATGTCAAAGCCCAAACCTCTCATGTACGATCAAGTTTAATATAGTTATGATATCTTCTTGCCATATCAAGAGCTTTCTCTAACGGCCATCCCTCTTTTATCTTTTCTTCAACAAATTTCTTTATCTTCAATCTATAAATTTTTGAACGCCAAACATTAAGCTCGCTTTGAGGTTTTCCACGATATCTATTTTTGGTAACTTCTCTTAAAAGTCCACTTTTCTGAACTCTTTGATTAAATCTTTTTAAAAGTGCTAGCAAACTTTCGCCTTCTTTTAAAATACACCTTACTCTCATTTTAGTTTTTTGTAAATTTCCTCTAATGGTTCTCCAAGAGGAAACTTTACAATTGAATGAATTGACTTACCTCCATCGCCTGGGTACCTCGGAATAATATGAAAATGCATATGTTGAATTGTCTGGCCTGAAAGATCGCCATCATTTACTCCTAAAGTAAATGAACCAACTTTTAATTTTTCTCTCATTCTTTTCATTAAAGATTTCACTAAAGAAAAGAGGCCTTTTGCTTCTTGTAAAGTAAGATCTGAAAAACTCTCTTTATGTTTTTTAGGTATAACTAACGTGTGTCCAGGTGTTAAAGGATTAATATCTAAAAAGGAAAGACAAAATTTATTTTCTTTTAAAATATAACTTTTTATTTCTTTTTTTGCTATTTTACAAAAAATACAATCTTTCATTTTACTCTTTTTGTTAATTCTTTAATTAAATTTTTTATATGAATTTTTTCATAAATTCCTGTCTTGAAATCCTTAAAAACTACCTGCTCTTCCTTGCTTTCTACCTCTCCTATAAATATATGATACCTTACATTAAGTGAGTTTAAAAACTCTAACTGCTGCTTTATATTTTCTTTTCCGAAAGACTCTATTATTCTAAAACCTCCCCTTGCCAGAAGATTTATCACCTCAAAGAAAAACTTATTAACTTCGCCAATCCTTACAACTCCAATAACTTTCTTTTCCTCTTTATAATTATTCCATAACTCTAAAATTCTTTCAACCCCTAGAGCTGCACCAACTCCAGGTACCTTTCTTTTTGTAAAAAATGAGGCAAGATTATCATATCTTCCTCCACCACCTAAAGCAAGACTTTCTTTTTCGGAAAAGACCTCAAAAACAGTATTATTATAGTAATCAAGGCCTCTTACAATATTATTTTTAATCTCGTAAGGAATTTCTATTTTATCTAAAATCTCTAAAAATTCTTCAAATTTTTCCTGACATTGTTCGCACAAAAAATCTATTATCTGAGGAGCGCTTTCAGCAATTTCTACATCAACTTTACAGTCAAGAAGTCTTAAAGGATTTACTTTATATCTTCTTTTACAATCATCACAAACTTTATTAAGGTAAGGCTTGTAATAGTTTTTAATTTTCTCTTTTATTATTTTTCGACAGTCCTGACAACCTATTGAGTTTACAAAAAATATAACCTCAATTTTTAAAACTTTAAAGATTTCCCATAAAACATTAACTATAAAAGCATCATAAATAGGACTTTCACTTCCTAAAATTTCAAGACCAAACTGATGATGTTCTCTAAACCTCGACTTTTGCGGTCTTTCTTTTCTTAACATTGGTCCAAAATAAAACAATTTTTGAGGTTGAGGTAAGGAAAAAAGTCCATTTTCAATATAAGCTCTCACCACTGGAGCTGTACCTTCTGGTCTTAAAACATATTCTTTAGATGAAAGGCTAAACATTTCTTTTTCAACTATATCAGAAGTAGGACCTAATGGTCTTTCAAAAAGATTTCTTGACTCAATTATTGGAGTCTCAATGTAGGTAAAACCATAGTTTAAAGCAATATCTTTCATGATATCAAATAAAGATATAAATTTATTTCCTAAAATATCATGCATTCCTCTTGGAACTTGAATTTTACTTTGCATAGGTGTTAAAACTCAAAGGCCAGATTCTAATAAGAACCTTACCTTTTATATTTTCTCTTTTAAGAGCACCCCACTTTCGAGAATCAAAACTAGCCTGTCTGTTATCTCCTAAAACAAAATATTCATCTTTTCCTAAAGTAATCTTAAAATTTTCATTATACGAAAGAGGAATTGTCTGATATGATTCTTGCAAAATAAAACCATTTGGATTTTGAGAATTGTAAATTATAATTTTCCCTTCTTTAATTTCTACTGTCTCCCCAGGAAGCCCAATTATCCTTTTAATATAATAATCATCCTGAACTGGAGACTTAAAAATAATTACATCAAATCTTTCAGGATTCTTAAAAAATAAAGAAAATTTCTCTGAAATCAAATAATCACCACTATGAAAATTAGGGAGCATTGACTCACCTTTTATTATGAATGGCTCAAATATAAAATACCTTATAGGTAAAACTATTAAAACTATAAAGACTATTGTCTCAAAAATCTCTAAAAAAAGTTTTTTCAGTCTCATAATTTATAATTTTATATAAGATTATATCACAAAAAAACTATGAAAATAAAAATTCTTTATTTTTTAGGCAATCCAGGTGAAAATTTTAAATTTACCTATCATAACATAGCTAAAGATTTAATCGAATCTAAAATAAAAAATTGGAAAAGTTTAAAATTCTGTGCTTATAGCTCCTACAATCATTTAATTGTAGCTAAGAATTTAACTTTTATGAACTTAAGTGGTTTAGGGGTGGAAGAAATTTTAAAAAAATTTAAAATTAAGCCACAGGAATTTTGTCTTGTCCATGACGATGCTGATATTTTATTTGGAAAGATTAAATTCCAATTTAAAAAAGATTCTGCTGGACATAAAGGAGTAGAGTCAGTAATAAAAAAAATAAAAACAAATGAGTTTTGGAGATTAAGAATAGGAATTCAATTTAAAAAAAGAAAAAAAGCTCAAGAGTTTATATTAGAAAAATTAATTCCTTATCATAAAAATTTATTTGAAAAAAAACTTAAAAAAAATTTCAGTAAAATTTTAGATGCTTTTGAAAAACCTGTAGAAAAAATTTCTCTACCCCAAGATATTCTCTATAATTAAACCCTGTGGAAAACTTAAATAACTTGCTCAATCTTCTTTTTTACCTTATAATCTAGGTAAATAACATGAAACTCCAATCTTTTACTCTTGTAGAGCTTATTGTAGTTATAGGAATAATT
>JAUQQM010000006.1 GCA_030549895.1 Patescibacteria group bacterium
AAGGAAGTGGTAATATTGCTAAAGATTATTCTGGAAATAATAATCATGGAACTTTATATAATGGACCTCAATGGGTAGATGGTAAAGTAGGTAAAGCTTTAAGTTTTGATGGAGTGGATGATTATGTGAATGTAGGAAGTAATTTTCAATACTTAACTTCATCAATTTCTATAATTTTATGGGTTAGATTAAATTCTTATGTACCGTGGGCTTCTTTTGTAGATAGATATGGGGGCGAAAACCTTGATGCATTTAGTTTTGGTTTAGATTATGTAAATGGAAATAAGTTAATGTATATGTGGAACAACAGTAGTCCATGGCCAAATCGGGTTGTATCAAATTCAATATTACCTCTAAATCAATGGATAAATGTTGCTATTTCAAGTAATGGATCTCAGGCTGTTTTTTATATTAATGGAGTTCTTGATAGTATAAGAAATGTTGGTAATTTAGGTATTACTGGAAATGTAATCTTAGGAGCTAATTTTCCAGGAGGAGATGAATTTCTTTCTGGCCTCATCGACGAAGTCCGTATTTACAACCGCGCCCTTTCTGATGCAGAAATTAAAGCTTTATATGAAGCTACTAAGTAATTTTTAAATTTTCTCTTAAAATTTAAAAAAATATCACTTTTTCTTTTAAAATATAATAATTTTTATGGAGCTTACAAAAAAAATTTTGGAAAAAATCCCTGAATTGCCTGGAGTTTATCTTTTCTATAAAAATAATAAGGTAATTTATGTTGGTAAGGCTAAAAATTTAAGAAAAAGAATTTCTTCTTATAGGAATAGTTCAGGTAAAGCAAAAATTATGATTCAGGAGGCTGATAAATTGAAATTTAAAAAACTTGACAATGAATTTTTGGCTTTCATAAAAGAAGCTGAACTAATAAAAAAACTCCAACCAAAGTTTAATGTTATCTTAAGAGATGATACTAATTATTTTTATTTAGGAATAACTAAGGAAGAAATACCAAAAATAATAATAACTCACAGGATTTCTGAAAATATTGAATATTTTGGACCATTTGTTGAGGGAAGAAAACTTAAAGATATCTTAAGAAAATTAAGAAGAGTAGTTAAATTTTGCAGTTGTAAAAAAGAACATTTAAGGGAATGTCTAAATAGCCAGATAGGTCTTTGTTTTGGTTGGTGTTGCATAAAAAATGCAAAAAAAGAAAAAAATACTTATCTTAAAAATATAAAAATTCTAAAACTAATTTTTTCTGGAAAAATTAAAGCTGCTTTAAAACAAAAACCAGAACTTGAACCAATAATTAATGAAATAAAAGAAATTTTTGAAAGAGAAAGTGTTGAGTTTGATCCTTATCAAATAAGAGCCATTGAAGAATTAAAAAATCTCTTGAAAATTAAAAAAATAGAAAGAATAGAATCTTATGATGTCTCTCATTGGTCAATGAGTTATCCTTATGGAGTTATGGTTGTTTGGGAAAATAAAGAAAATTTTATAGGTTTTAATAAAAATGAATATAGAGTGTTTAAGATAAAGACTGTTGAAAATCCAGATGATCCAAAAATGATCTTCGAGATAGTTTCAAGAAGAATAAAGCATAAAGAATGGAAAATGCCAGACTTGATTTTAATTGATGGTGGCCTTGTTCAATTTAAAAAAGCAAAAGAAGCAGCAAAAAATATAGAAGTAATAAGCCTTGCTAAAGGTAAAATGGAACTTATTACCAAAGAAAGGAAAATACCCTTAAACAAACTACCATTTAATTTAGGAAATTTTATAATTAAACTCAACAAAGAGGCTCATAGATTTGCAGTTTCTTTCCACAGAAAAATTAGACAAAAAAAGTTTCTTGACTTAAAATTAAATTATGAGTAAGCTTTTTTGGGCCCTTATAGTTTCTTTGATTATAACTGCTGCTCTTTGGTATTTTTACCCTCAATTTTTCAAAAATTCTCTCCAAAAAGCAGCTATTTTTGCAATTCTCCTCTTTTTCTTTATTTTAATCACAAAACCAATAATCAATATATTTGCCACTATAATTGTCATTGTCATAGGTCTTGCTCTTTTATGGTATATAGTAAATTTCGTGCTATAATTTAAATTATGAAAATAGACATAATTTTGCTTTTTGTAGCCATAATTTTAACTATCCTTATTTTACTTCAGCCAAGAGGAGAAATGTCAAGTATTTTTGGTGGCTGGACTGGTTCATCTTATTACAAAAGAAGAGGAATTGAAAAGTATGTTTTTTATTTAACAATAGTTTTTTCAGCCCTGTTTTTAATTCTTTCTATTTTAAGACTTTATTTGTAGATGTTTTTCGTCTTAAAATTTTTAAACCTAAAAGAAAAATTAATTTTTCTTAGTTTAATTTTTTTAATTTTTGCTATTTTTTTCTTTCTATTTTATAGAATTTATCTTCATCAAGACTATCTTATTGAAGGATTCAAAGACTATCCTTTAACATTTAATCCAATAACTGCAAAAAATGATGCGGAACAAAGTATTGGAAAATTGTTGTTTCGTTCTCTTATAAAAGCAAACGGTAAAGGAGATTATGATTTTGATCTTGTTGAAAAAATAACCTTCAATTCTTCAACAAAAGAATATCTTTTAAAAATTAAAGATTCTTATTGGTCAGATGGCAGCTTAATTAGTTCAGACGACGTAATCTTTACAGCAAGAATGATAAAATTAGATCCTGAAAATTTATATTACCCCTTTCTTAAAAATCTAGAGTTTGAAAAAATAGATTCTAACTCTTTAAAAATAAAAATAAAAGAAGGTAACTTTAGTGAAAAAAATTATCTTTTTCCTTCTCTTTCTTTTCCTATTTTGCCTCAAAAAGTTTGGGTAGAAATAAATTATTATAATTGGCAAACTACAAAAATGGATCTTTTCTCGGTTATTAGTGGACCTTATAAAATAAAAAAAATCATAAAAGCTGGCCAGCTTATAAAAGAAATTGAATTCGAAAAAAATAGAAATTTCTTTTCAGAAAAGTTAAGGTTCAAAAAAATAGTTTTTAAATTTTTCAATGATGAAAAAAGTCTAAAAGAAGCATTCCTCTCTAGAAAAATAAACACATTTTTAAGTTATAATTTTAGCCTGGCTGAAGGAATAAATAGGATAAAAATTTCTAAAATAGTTCTTCCTACTTACTTTGCTATTTGGTCATTTGACAAAAACATTATTAAATTTTTCAAAAATTATGATTTTAATTTTTTGGAAAAATCTTTCCCTAACTTAAAAACCACAAATTATTTTTTTGATAAAGACCATTTAAAATTTTACTCAATAGCAAGCCTTCCTCAAGAAAAAGAAACAAAACTTGTTAAAATCTCAACAACTACAAATATTTATATACCAGATAATGAAATTCTTGAAAAAATTCTTGAAAATATAAAAGTTAAAATCTTCAATGACCTAAAAATAAATATAGTTAAAATTGACCTTAATACTTTCCAAGAAAAAGTAATGACTGATGAAAAATTCCTAAAAGAAAAAACCTTCCTTTACTCGGAAAAATATGGGGTTTGCCCAAATTTTGGATTTATAGATTACCATCAAGAAATAATAAATGATAAAAATCTAAAAGAAGCTATTGAGTCTGTTAAAAAAGATTGTCAAAATAAAGAGAATTTTAAAAAGTTATCTTTAGTCATTTGGCAAAGAGATCTTCCTTTTGTGCCAATTTTTAACTTAGATATGAACTACTTCTCTACTTTTGAATTTAAAGATATCTTCATTAATAGCCCATTTGAAAGATTCTCAATAATAATATATAATTAACAGTTCAATGAAGTTTGTAACAAGGTTGAAAGAAAAAATATCTTCAAAAAAATTTGCAATTTTTGATATTGATGAAAGTAAGATAAGAGTTATTTTTTCAAATGGCAAAATTTACAAAAAAGAATATCCTCTAAAAGAAGGAATAATAGAAAATGGAAATATAAAAAATACCCCTGAGTTTGAGACTTATCTTGAAGAAATTAAAAAAGATTTCAAAATTGAAAAAAACAAGATAATTAAAACTCTCATTAATATCCACACATCTGATTTTTATGCTATCGCTATGAAAGTACCTGACATACCAAAAGAAAATCTTGATGAATTTATAAAAACAAATATTAAGAATTTAATACCGTTTTCTCTTGAGGAAGTTTATTTTACTTATAGAATTTATGGTTTTGACGAGACTGAAAAAAGAAAAAAAATAACTTTATTTGCTGTCAAAAAATTATTGATAGACATTTATAGTCAAATTTTTGTAAAAAATAATTTTCTCCCTATTTTTATAGGAATTGATGCTTTTAATTTATCATTTTTACTTAAGAAAAAAATAATAATAAATTTCGAAGAAAATTATCTTTTTATCGTCTCAAAAACAGATGATGTGACATTTATTTTCATAAATGAGCTCCAGCTGAAGTTTATTTGGAATAAAAAGATTGAGACGAAAGAAAAAATAAAAGAATTACTCTCTATGGTTGAAAGGTATATAACGATTTCTGAAAAAAAAGAACCAGATAAAATATTTTTATTTTCTCCACCGCAATATCAAGAAGAATATTTAAACAATATAAAAGAAATATGGAAGGAAAAAGATATAATAACTCCTCAATTTAAAGAAGATGAATGGTTTGTAGCTGATGAGCTTGTCTTAGAGGCAAAAAAATTCCCTTATCTTGAATTTATAAATATAGTTTCTGTTTTCCCTGAGGTGGAATATTTAATTTTAAGGACTAAAGAGCAAATTAACTTTTGGATTTTAGTCGCTATAGCCTTTTTAGTTATCGTTAACATTTCATTTTATCTAATCAACAATTACGGAAATGACCTTCTTGAAAAAACTAAAGTTCAAACATTCAAAATTCCCCCTTACATTTCTCAAAAATATGATGAAATGTTAAAAGAAGTAAAAGAATTTAATGAAATGACAAATAAAGTAAAAGAAGTAAGACAGATAGAATTTAAATTTTATAAGCATCTCAATTTTATTTCAAAACTTCCCGAAGAATTAAAAATAGAAAGCGTTAAATTTATTGATAATGAAATAATAATGAACGCTTCTGTAAGAAATGTTGATGAATTTAATATGTTTAAAAACTTCTTAAAGCAAAATCAAGAAATAGAAAGTTTTGATATTCCAATTTCAAAAATAAGACAGGATATAAATTTGAATTTTGAGCTTAAAATAAGGTTAAAATAAATATGTTATAATTTTAAAGCATTGCGGGGTGGTGCAACGGTAGCACAGCGGCCTTTGGAGCCGTTGATCCTGGTTCGAATCCAGGCCCCGCAGCTATAATGTTTGTTGCTAACTAATTATTTTTAAGATAAATCATATTTTTATTGTATTTTAAAGCCTTCTTCCTCATTATTATAGTTACTGCAGTAATTCTTAAAAACAGTACTCTTCATTCAAGAAAAAGACTACTAAACCTTTTATTGGAATTTTTCATTTTAATTTTTCAATTAACTCAAAAGCTTTTTTAATAACTTGTTTTGTTTCTTTTGATAAATTATATTTGTGTAATTCCTTTTTACTAACCCAAGCAAAATTTTGATGCTCTGGACTTAATTTTATTTTCTGATTTCCTTTTATTTTTGCTAAAAAATTTATTTGGGTGGAATCGCGAATTTCATCTGATTTTTCAATTTGATAATTAAAAACAAAAAATGGCATAATAATTTTTATCTCCAACCCTGTTTCTTCTTTAACTTCTCTTCGTAACGAATTTTTACATTCTTCCAAGGGCTCTTTTTTACCGCTTGGCAGTTCCCACATATTAGGAAATACATCTTCATTTTTACTTCTCTGAAGAATTAATACTTTATTTCCCTTTACTATTACTGCAGCTAAAACTACTTTTTGAACGATCGGCTTTTGTTTCATAATAAATTATAATAATTTTTTATTACCTTTTTTATTCCCTTAATATACAAATTTACTAATTTGGCATCTTTTTTAAATGCCCAAACAGGTAATTTAATAGCATTCTGATAAAATTTCTCAGCTTTTGGAAAATCACCAGGTTTGTAAGAGAAGTGGTATTTCTTCTTATAAATAGGAAATAACTCTCCAGGATTTTGAAAAAGTGGTAAAAGATTTAAAGGACAAGTAGAACCAGGTCTATCGATTTCATTTAGGCCTTCTGCTTGTAATGCTTGAAAAAATTTTTCAATAGAAAGATTGCCAAGATGTTCTGAGTTATATTGAAACACAAAAGCATACCAAGAAGGTTCAAGTTTAGGATCAAAAAAGGCAGAAGGAAGCGAAATTCCTTTTTCATTTTTCAATTTTTCGATCATTTTCTTAGCGAAAGATCTTTTTACTTTCAAATATTTTTCTAACTTTTTAAATACATAATAGGCAATAGCAACTGCTAAAGGATGAGCACGATATTTTAATCCCATTCCTGTTGTAGCATATTTATAAAAGGGGTGGTTTTTAGGAATTTCTTGTTTACATCTTTTGTTATAATGCCCTAAAAGAAGAGCTCGATAATAAAATTCTTCATTATCAGTTAACAAAATTCCTCCTTCTCCACCACTAACATTTTTGGGACCTTGTAAACTCCAAGCAGCAATATCGCCAAACGTTCCAACAAGTTTACCTTTATATCTTGCACCATGAGCATGAGAACAATCCTCTAATAAAATCAAATTATTTTTCTTACATATTTTAACAATTTCATCCATTTGACAAGGAATTCCCCACATATGAGTGACAATTACAGCTTTTGTTTTTTTTAGTAATTTTCTTTTTTATTTCTTGAGGATCAATATTTCCATTTTCATCAATATCGCATAATATCGGTTTAGCTCCAGTAAATAAAAGAGGGGTAACGGTTGCAAAAAAAGTATAAGCAGGACAAATTACTTCGTCTCCTTCTTTAAGACCAGCTGCCACAAACATTGAATGAATAGCTGTAGTTCCAGAATTACATAAAAGAGCGTATTTTCTTTTATGATATTTTGCGAATTTATCTTCAAATTCTTTAAAAATACCACTTTTATCATAAATTGAAATGCTTTTGTGAAGCTGACTAATTACTGCTTTTTCTATCTTTTTATCTATTGGTGGCCAAATGAAATGTGGAGATTTTATTTTAATAGTTTTTGGTCCACCAAAAATTGCTAATTTTTCTTTAAATTTCATAAATCTAAAAATTCTTTAGGATTTACATATTTGTTAATTTGAACTGATTTATAAGCTGCTTTAATAAAAGCTAAATGGTTAAAATGAAATTCTGGACTACTAATATTTTCTTTTTCTTTGCGAATTACTTTTATAAAATATTCAATTTGATCTTGAGCTGCTGACGGCCAACTATATTCTCTTTTAAGTGATTCTATTAAATCTCCGTTTGGTAAATATCTTTCAATCTTCCCTCTTTCTAAATGAATAATTCCTCTTGTTCCATAAACATCAAGGTATTCTTGCTTTGGAGGAATTACTCTTGAAACTAATAAAGAGCCCCAAATTCTTTTTTTCTCATATTTAAATATAACCCGGACAGTATCTTCTGCATTATAACTAATTCCTTCTTTTGCCTGAGCTGACATTTCAGCAAATACTTTATCTGGTAAACCAAAATACCATATTAAAAGATATTAAAAGATCAATTATATGATAACCCATATCGATAAGACATCCACCACCGGCTAATTCTTTTTTCCCTCGCCAGCCTTCATGTGGTTTATCAGTATAAAAACAATATTTCGCTTCAATATAAAATGGTTTTCCAATTTTATAAATTAATTGGAAAAAAGTTGAATAAATCGGGTTAAATCTTCTTTGCATGGTAACCATAATTTGAACATTATTTTTCTTGGCAAGATCTCTTAATTCCTTTGCCTGA
Source organism: Patescibacteria group bacterium (assembly GCA_030549895.1). Lineage (GTDB taxonomy): Bacteria > Patescibacteriota > Minisyncoccia > UBA6257 > HR35 > JAUQQM01. The sequence goes on from JAUQQM010000006.1 coordinate 7,842, forward strand.
TCTAAAGAAATAGCAAAAGGTTTTTCTTTAAGAACATGAATTTTATTTAAAATTGCTTTTTTAGTAAATTCATAATGAAGATAATGAGGTAAACAAATTATTACAAAATCTACTTTTTGTTTTTTAATAAGATCATCAAAACTAAGGTAAATTGGAATTTCTTTATTTTCCTTTAAAAAATTTTCAATTTTTTGTTTATCAATTTCAACAATTCCAACTAATTCAACATCTTGAGAGGCTTTAATTGCTGGTAGATGATCTTCTAATGCTTGTGCTCCAAGACCAATTATAGCAGTTTTAAATTTTTTAATCAATGATTTGGCCATAATTTAATTGTATTATAACCTAATCTCTCACAATAAAGCTAATTTGTTATAATTATAGGAAATTTTACAATCTTGGCTATGAGAAAAACATTAAAAATTTTAGGAGTAGAGTTTACATGCGATGAAAGTGGTTTAAGTTTAGTCGAAGTTAAAAAAAATGAAATTAAAATAGTTGCCAATCTTTTAGCTTCTCAGGTAAAAATTCATAAAAAATACGGAGGAGTTGTCCCTCATCTTGCAGCTAGAGAACATAAAAAAAATTTACCTTATCTTTTTAAAAAGTTAAAAAAAGAGGTTAAAAACTTAGACTTTGACTTCATTGCCTTTTCAGCAGGACCTGGCCTTCCTCCGGCTTTAGTTGAAGGAAAAAAATTTGTCCAAAAATTAGCAAAAAAATATAAGAAAAAACTCTTACCTGTTAACCATCTTTTAGCCCATATTTTCATTTCTTTCCTCAAAGAAAATAAAATAATCTTACCACCAACTCCGGCAATTGCTTTACTTGTCTCGGGGGGTCACACAGAAATATTTCTTATAGAAGGAAATTTTAAGAAAAAATTTAAAATAAAAATGTTAGGTCAAACTCTTGATGATGCAGCAGGCGAGGCCTTTGATAAAGTAGCTAGAATGTTAGGATTTCCTTATCCAGGAGGTCCTGAAATAGAAAAAATAGCAAAGCAAGCTAAAAGTGTCAATTTAAAATTTCCAAGGCCAATAATTTGGCAGAAAAATTACAATTTTAGTTTTTCTGGGCTCAAAACAGCAGTCTTTTATTATCTTAAAAATATAAAAAAAATTAAAAAAGGTTTAATCGCCTCTGTAGCCTATGAATTTCAAAGAGCAGTTTTTGATGTTCTTCTAGAAAGAACAAAAAGAGCTATAAAAGAATATAACGCTAAAAGCTTTATAATTGGTGGAGGAGTTAGTGCTAATGAAACTTTAAAAGAGTTTTTTTTAAAAAATCTAGAAAATGTCGAAATCTTCTGGCCAGCAAAAAATCTTTCTACCGACAATGCTTTAATGATAGCTATTGCTAGTCTTTTTTATCTTAAAAAAGGTAAAAAACTAAAAAGTCCTGAAAAGATTGATATTGATCCTAACTTAAAAATTGACTTATAATTATTTTATGATAAAAGCCTTATTTATTTCAATCTTAAGTTTTATACCTATTTACTTTTGGATTCAATATTCTTTAAAGAGGGATGAAAAAAAAGAACCATTCTATGTCCTAGCAATTGCTTTTTTTGTTGGTATGTTAAGTACTATCCCAGCATTTTTCCTAGAAAAAGTTTTAATTAAAGACATTAGCCCTCCAGAGTTTTTAGATTATACCAGATTTGATCTTTATATCATCATAACCTTAATTTTTGCTGCTATTGAAGAACTTTTTAAGTTTTTATTTTTAAGGTTTAGCGTTTTTGAATTTAGAGAATTTGATGAACCAATTGATGGTTTTGTTTATGGAGCTATCGGAGCTTTAGGTTTTGCTTTTGTAGAAAATCTTATGATAGGAATAAGTGTTTCTACTTTTGAAGCTATACCAATCACCACCATAAGAGGACTTTCGGCTAATATTTTGCATTTTGTTACTACTGGCATAATAGGTTATGGTTTTGTTAATGGTCTTATCTTAAATAGTAAGTTTTACTTTTACTTTTCAATTATAGTTGCTACTCTTTTGCATACTATTTTTAACTTAATGATCATGGAAATAAATCTTTATCTTTTTGTAGTTATCCTTATAGCTAGCGCCTTGACAATTTTAAACTTACAAATTAAAATTTTAAAAGAAAAAATAATAAAAACATGAATAATTTAGAAGATTTAGAATATCAAGAGGGACAACTTGCTGTAGACATTTGGCAAACTGAAGATGAGTTTGTAATTCAATCAACTATCGGAGGCGTAACTGAAGATGATTTAGAAATCCTTGCTGAAGGAGAAACTATAAAAATATCTGGACAAAGAAAACAGACTCATGATGTTCCTCCAGAGAATTACTTAAGACAAGAATGCTATTGGGGAAAATTTTCAAGAACAATAGTCTTGCCAGAACCTATCGACGAAGAAAAGATTGTTGCTACCCTTAAAAATGGAATTTTAACTATAGTTTTACCAAAACTAAAAAAGAAAGGAGCTCCAAAAAAGATAAGTATTAAAAAATTCTAAGTTATTTTCGCTTATTAAGACAAAGCTTATGTTTGGAATTTTGAATTTGAACTTCTACACACTCACCATAAGAAGTTATTTCCTCTTTACAATCATCATTACTATTGCATGTTTTAAGACAAATACTGCCACCTGGAGTATAAATTTCCTGTAGACCAGAACAACAAGGAATACCTTGTGGTTGAATCCCAAAACCAGCACAAGGTCTAGTTATTTTCTGTCTTACTGAAAACCACCCACATAATCTTGGAGAAGCTATATAGGTTATACCAACATTGACAAACTTTGGAGGATTTTTAATACAACTTTGAATAGACCCAAAATAACTCTCTCTATTAAAATTAGGATCCACTCTTTCCCACTGGGAAACATAAGAAAGCAATATTGAATCAAAAGCTCTTTCTGGGAAAATCATTCCTAAAACCATAGAAATTATTACAAAAGCCATCATACTTACTATAAAACCAACTATAGAGAAAACAAGAGTTCCTTTTGCCTCTTTTAAATTTTCTTCTTTATAAGAGGTATAAAACTTTAAAGCTGAGTAAAGAATAAATATTATCGCTAAAATACCTGTAAGAATTCTTAAAAAAAGAAAAAATTGAAAAAGAAGATAATTAAAATTTCCGCCACTAAACCTTTCACCAATATTTATAAATTCTGGCATCAATTATAATTTAAACTAAACACCAAGGGTACCGAGTACTGCTTTAACAATAAGATAAGCTAAAGCTGCTACAACGACAGCTATTACTCCATTAGTAATATATTTTTTAGCCTTTTCTATAGTTTTCTCATCTTTAGCTCCAAAAAGATAATTAACAGCTCCAATAAGAATAGCTATAACACCTCCTACAAGTACTAAAACAAAAAGAATATCAGCAACTATACCGCCATAATGACCAATACAACTTTTAATATCACTGCATGCGATAGTAGAAGGGAGAGTTTTACCAGTAAATTCTTCTAGCTGAGCTCCAACAACGAAGGGTAAAGATATAAATAAAAGAATTATTAATTTTTTCATAAAAATTTTTGGCTATCTTCAGGTTAAACAACCTTTTGATAGCCAATTTTTAATTAAAAATTATATAAAAAAAATTGAAAAAATCAAATTAAATTGTGGAAAATTATTGTAGGGTATTTAAAACAGCGGAAATTATAACAAAAGAAAGAGTACCTACAATTACTCCAATAATACCGTAAACAATAAACTTTTTTGCTTTTTCAAGTTGTTTCTCATTACCACCACCAGAGACAAAAAGAAAACCTGCATAAAGAAGAGAAATAACACCTCCAACTAGAACTAAAAGGAATAAAATTTGAATTATCTTTCCAGCATAATAAATGAAACACTCTATAAAGCCAAAACATTGAGGTAGAATTGGATAAATTAAGCGATCAGTTAATTCCTCAATAGGATTCATAAGTGCCCGGGGAGGGATTTGAACCCTCACTCCCAAAAAATGGGAACAGGGTCCTAAGCCCTGTGCGTCTTCCAAATTCCGCCACCCGGGCTATGGATTAATAATATATTGAACCAAAGAAACTATGAAAGATGATAAAAGAATAATCGCAATTCCAACTGCTATCCACAAAAGCATTGTATGAGCTTTTTTAACTTGACCTGAACCAAGAGAGGTAATATAAAAAATACCAGCAATTATAGTAAAAAGGATAGCTAAAACATATGCTGTTACTTTCAAAACATTAGTTGCTCTACCAGCAATTGCTTCAATGGTTGTTGTAACATTTGAAGGTGTTGTTTGAGCTTGAACAGTTTTAATAATTTTTATAAATATCTCGTTCATGGATTAAATAAACTTGTGATTAATTTTATTATAAACCAAGAAAGAACAGCAACTACAAGACCAACTAAAGCCCATATCAAAGTACCAGTTGCTTTTTTGATATTTTCTGGCTTCCCTCTTGAAGTAATATATGTATAACCAGAATAGACAATCATTACTAAAGCTAAAATTAATCCTAGCCAATAACCATAATTTAAAATTTTAACTGTAGGTGAGGCGATACAATTACTAAAAACCTCTCCGGCAGTATTTCCACAACTTGGAGTAATTGTTGTAAGAGTAAAAATATCTTGAGCAAAAACAGAAGGAATAAAGACTATACTAGAGACTATAGCGTTAATAATAACCCAAGCAAGAGAAGCTAAAACAGCAGCAACTACAGAATAAATCAACATATTTCTTGCTTTCTTCATATCTTCTTCATTTCCTCTAGATCCGCTAATAATATAGAAAATAGCGCCAATTAAAAAGACAATAACCGCGCCTATTAAAACTAAAACAAAAATTATATTAGCAATTAAACCTCCAAAGTATTTGATACAGTCAAATATATCTTGACATAAAATAGTTGTTGGCAATTCTTCCCTACCACCTGGGACAACCATTCTTCCAAATTGAGCTAAAAGATTAGATAAATTCATAATTTAAAAAAATTCCATTAAATTTTAATTTTATCATAAAAATACGTTTTTTACAAGTTCAAAAATGATTTTGGCAAGAAGAATGACAATAACCCCAATAACTCCTGCTTTTATCCAGTTAAAACCCTTTTTTGCATTTTCAACTGAAACTCCAGCAGTAATAAAAATAATTCCGCCTATAATTATTATTACAACAAAAAGAAGCATGCCTCCAACAAAAATAATATCTGAAATCGCATCAATAATTGCTTCGGTACTTGTATATTTGAATTCAAATGGAGAAGCAAAGGTTCCAAAAGAAATAGTTGTCTCTGTATCTTGAGCCTGAATGGTTCTAATTAAAATTTGTTTAATAAAACTAAGCATTATACTCCAAAAATATATTTTATAATTTGCAAAATAATTTCAGCTCCAAGAATAATACCTAAACCTATCAAAGTATACTGAATAATATCTTTTACTATTTTCATTTTAGAAGGTTGAGTTGAAAAAATTATTGCTAAAAAACCGCTGATAACTAAACTTAAAGGAGTAATAATAAGAGCAAAATTTATTAAAAATTTTTGAACAGCTACAATACAGTTAGTTAAAGCCTCGCTCACACTCTGGGCTCCGCTAGCACATTTTAGATAATAACTTTGATAAGAAGTATAACTTTCCCCAAGATTTGCTGCTAAAACTTTTATAAGTATACTTAACATGATATACCAGACCAAGGATTTAAATCTGGATTCCTTAAAAGTAATTTCATAATTAAAGAAACAATTGTCCAAGAAGAGAAAATGATTAAAATACCCCAAAAAGTGTAGATAAGAATATTCTTACTTCTTTCACTAAGCATTCTTGAACTACCACTCAGCATATACAAAAGGCCGCTTATGATTATTAAAAGCCCTGCAGCTGGTAAAGTTATTTTTAAAACAAAAAAATCAAGCCATCTTTTAATATCACTAAAAAAATTACACCAAGTACAATCAGGACCATTACAAGAACTTCTAAGAGGAGATTGTTGAGCTTTCCCTACAGAAAGTCCAAAGATAAATAATATAAAAATTAAACAGAGACTCCCTAAAAATTTACTTTCAAAAATTTTCATCATTATTTAAAATTTTTAATAAAACTTTCTCCTATATCTTTATTATAATTCATTTCTATTTTCATCTGCCTTAAGGCAGAAAAAATTATCTCTTTCTTTGGCCAAAGAAGGCTCCTGGTAACAAGAACTTCTTTTTTCCAAAATTCATCTAAATCACCAAAATTTCCTCCTGAAATTCTTGAAGGGAAAAGTCCAAAAAAATTATAAACTTTTTCTGGGAAACTATAAAAGTAACTTGCTAATTTTTTTATTGCTTCTGGATTTTTAGAAAGTTTCGGAATTATCAAAAGATAACTTTTTACTAAAGCTTTTCTTTTTGTAAGATCATTTGCAGGAAAGTGAGAAATTAAAAGATTTATTGAGGGATTAAGAAAGGATATTTCTTTTACTTTTGAAATTGGCAAAACAGCCATTAAAATTTTTTCTTGAGCAAATAAAATTTCAGGACTCTGATCTTTTTCATCAAAACTATAAAGTTGATTATTTGGGTCAGAAAAGCTGAAATAATAATTTAAAGCCATTGTCCAAGCCTGAGAAAAACTAGAAAAAATATTGTTAGAGTCAGCGCCAAATTGCATCGCTAAAAGACTAACTATTTCTGGAGCAAATTGATTATTATCAATTGTCCCAAAATTTATGAACTTTAAGTTAATTCCTTTTGATTTAAGTTCTATTATTAGCTTATTTAGCTCATTAAGTGTTTTTGGAAGCTCCGAGTAACCTAAAGAATAAAGCATATCTTTATTACCAATAAGCACGATTGGGTCTAAAAATATTGGAAAAGCAATTAAACTAGCTTGAATTGAATAAGTATTTTTCACAAACTCATAAATATCAGTACTATCTTTTCTTGCTATTTCCTGAACTTTGTCCTGAAAGCTTAAAAAAATATCATCTGGAATAATTAAACCATCGGGAACCTCTCCTGTACCAAGCATTTCTAAAAACTTAAAGTAAATGTCACTTGCTGGAAGATAAAGATAGTCTATATTTATATTTGAAATTGATTTAAAATCATCAAAAATTGGTTGAATTCTTTCTTTTGGAATTGCCCCTAAAATTTTGACTGAAATTGGTGGAAGAGTAATTTTTTCCGTTTTTTTTGTCTGCTTTTTAGTTCCAAAAATAATTCCTAGTAAAACAATAACTGCTAAAAAACCAACTATGAAAGCATAAATTATTTTTTTGCTTTCCATAATTAAATTTCAGTAACGATAGAAACGCTATCTCCTGGTTGAAGCTTTATTAGTTTACTTCCCATTGAAATTCTTGAAAGTACTTTAATATTATTTCTTCCTATCTTAAGTGCTTGACCTTTAGAACTTACAATAATTATCTCTTGTCCTTTTAAAGAAAGAGCATTTTTAAGTGGTCCTGTTTTTTGATTTATTTTAAAAACTTTAACACCCCTACCTCCTCTTTTTTGCTTTTTAATTGATTTAGCTTTTATAATCTTGCCATAGCCGTACTCTGAAATCAAAAATATATCCTCAGTCTGTTCATCTAATTTTGTTGCCCCTATTATTTTAGTCTTATTCCTCATACCTAAAACTCCACCACCAAGTCTAGTTTGTTCTTTTAATTCTTTTGTAGAAAACCTTATAGCATAACCATCGAAACTAAAAAGTAAAATATCAGTATCTTGTTTTAAGAAAAATGCATCAACTAGACTATCTTCTTTTTGAATTTTTATTGCTTTAATGCCGTCTGATCTTAATTTTTTAAATTCTTCAAAGTTTGTTTTTTTAACATAACCATTTTTAGTCACAAAAACCATCCACTTAAATTCTTCCTTCCAAGAAAGAGGTAAAAGCTTTACTATTTTTTCATCCTTTTGAAGATCAACTAGAGAATTAATTATTTTTCCTTGAGCTTGCTTAGAAAATTCTGGAATACTATAAACACTTAATGGATAAATCTTACCATTTTCCGTTAAAATTAAAATTTTATCTCTAAGATTAGCAACAGAAAAGAAAAGAATATTGTCAGAACTTACATTTATTCCTTTAGTGCCTTTTTTTTGTGTTTTTAAAGAAAATATCGGAAATCTTTTAATATAAAAATTTTCATTTAAAACTATAAAAGCTTCTTCATCTGGTATTAGCTCCTCTTCTTTTAATTTTTGCGGACCAGAAAAGACAATTTTTGTTCTTCTTTCATCTCCATATTTTTTACTTATTTCTATAAGTTCTTCCTTTATTACCTGATCTACCTTTTTAGGATTCTCTAATATTTCTTTTAATTGTTTAGCAAACTTTTTCTTTTCTTCTATTTCATCTAAAATTTTTTGTTTTTCTAACTTAACTAAATTTCTTAAACTCATCTCAAGAACTGCTTTTGCCTGTAAAGAAGAAAGTTTAAATCTTTTTTCAAGTTTTATTTGAGCTTCTTGAGCGTCTTGAGAGTTTTTTATTATCTTTATAACCTCATCTATATTTTCAATAGCTATTTTAAAGCCCTCTAAAATATGAATCCTTTCTTCTGTCCTCTTTAATTCAAACTTAGATCTTCTAATAATGACTTCTCTTCTATGATCAAGAAAACTCACTAGAAGTTCTTTAAAATTAAAAAGTCTTGGTTGAATACCTTTTTCCAGGGCAATAAAATTAACATTAAAGTTTTTTTCAAGTTCGGTAAATTTGTACAACATATTCAAAATACTCTTAGAGGAAACTCCTTCTTTTAGTTCAATGACAATTCTTATACCTTCTCTATCGCTTTCATCTCTTATATCTTTTATGCCATTTATAACTTTATTGACAGCAAGTTCAGCTATTTTTTTTACAAGTTCAGCTTTATTCACTCCGTAAGGTATCTCTTTTATTATTATTTCTTTTTCTTTTAATTCAGCTATCCCTCTCATTAAAATAGAACCCCTACCTTTTTCGTAGACTTGAATTATATTTTCAACATCAAAAATTTGAGCACCAGTTGGAAAGTCTGGACCAGGAACAAATTTCATTATCTCCCTAATTGAGGCTTGCGGATTTTCTAAAACGAAAATTAATGCCTTTGCAATTTCATTTAAATTATGAGGTGGAATGTTTGTTGCCATTCCGACAGCTATTCCTAATGAACCATTTATTAAAAGATTAGGAACTTTAGTAGCTAAAACAACTGGTTCTTGTCTAGTATTATCATAATTTGGCCTGAAATCGACTGTCTCTTTCTCAATATCAGCTAACATTTCTTCAGCAATTCGAGAAAGTTTTGCCTCAGTATACCTATAAGCTGCTGGTGGATCACCATCAATAGAACCAAAATTTCCTTGGCCTAAAACTAAGGGATATCTTAAAGAGAAATCTTGGGCTAATCTTACAAGAGTATCATAGACAGCCTGGTCACCATGAGGGTGATAACGAGCAATAACATTACCACAAATATTAGCACATTTTGTAAATTTCTCTCTTGCCCAAAGACCAAGTTCTTTCATTGTCCAAAGAATTCTTCTTTGTACAGGTTTGAGGCCATCTCTTACATCTGGAAGTGCTCTGGAGATAATAACAGAAATTGCATAATCAAGATAACTACTTTTAAGCTCTTCAGAAATTGATATTTCTTTTATCTTACTCATAGATTATTTTTGTTCTTCTAAAAGAAATTTATACTTTTCAATAAATTCTTCAAGATATCTCTTTTTTATATCTTCATTTGTCTGTCCCTCACCAACAATAAGTGCCTGCCCTCTTAGAAGTCTTACTAAATTAGCAACTCCTTGTTTTATAAGATCAATCCTTTGAGCATATTCACTTTTTGACTCTATTGGTTTTGGTTTTACAACTGGCTCGAGTACTAAACCACCTTTAGAGATAAACCAAAAAGTAAAGATTATCAAAAATGTAAAAATTGAGTAAAAATAAAGTTTTACTTTCTGGTTCATATATTAATAACCTCACAATCAAAATTTTCAAATATTTTGTTTTGTGAGGTATTCGTTAAAACTAATTTTTCTATTTCTATTTCTCTAAGAATTTCTCTTAAATCTTTTCTTTGAGAAAGAACTAAAACATAAAAACTTTTATCTAAGAAAATTTCTAAATTTTCTGGAATTTTAACCTCGCTCTCTAAGATAAGAAGTCTTTCGTCATTTTCTTGATCAACTAAAAGATAATTTACTTCTTTATTACCATAACCAAAAATAAAAATGCCATCTATCTCGTACTCACCTGGTAGATAAATCATTTTAGAAAATTCTTCTTCTGGTTCTTTGGTGAAAATATAAAAGTTTGCTGAAAATTTTCCTGTAGGATTAATGCCAATTAAAACAGAACCCATTTTTACTCTTAATCCATTTTGGAGTCTTTCAAAGCTCATTTAAAATTATACCACAAAACTCAAATTTGTGAACTTATAATTTCTATTGCTTTTTCTATAACTTTTTCTTCTTTTTCTTCTTCTATCTTTATATCTGGCTCAATTCCTTTACCTTCTATAATATGTCCTTTTGGTGTCAACCATAAAGCAACGGTTACTTTCACTAAAGATCCATCAGAAAGATAAAAAACTTGCTGAACAGATCCTTTCCCAAAACTTTTAGTGCCTATAATTTTGACATTGTTATTTTCTCTAAGAGCTGCAGCCAAAATTTCACTTGCTGAAGCTGAACCATTATTTAAAATAACAACAACAGGATAACCAAGTAAAATACTTGGCCCTTGAGATCGGTGAATTCTTTGAGGAGATTTACCGCCAAAATCTTCAACAACAACTTTATCACCTCTTTTTAAAAACCAACCACTAATGCTGACTGCTGCCTCAAGAAAACCACCAGGATTATTTCTCAAGTCTAAAATAAAACCTTTTACTCCATCTCGAAGAAGACTAGTTACGGCATTAGAAAATTCTAAAACTGAATTAGATCCAAAATTATTTATTTTTATATAACCAATACCATTTATATTTTTATATCTTACAGAATAGACTCTAATTACATCTCTAACGATGACAAAATCTTTTGGCTCAGAAAATTCATCCCTCATTATAGTAAGGGTTACTTTTGTGCCTTTTGGTCCTCTTATCCTCCTTACAGCTTCTTGAAGTTTCAAGTTAGTAGCATCTTGACCATCTATTTTTAAAATAACATCACCAGCCTTAATACCAGCCCTCCAGGCAGGAGTGTTTTCTAAAGGAGCAACAACAGTCACTAGTCCTTTTTTAATTGTAATTTCCATTCCAACACCTTCAAATTTACCAGAAATATCTTCGTTAAAAATTTTTGCTTCATCTGGAGTATAAAATTCGGTATAATCATCTCCAACAGACTTAACAATTCCTTCTAAAGCGCCATAAAATGCTTTATTTTGATCTAAATTTTCTTTCTTTATATAATTGTTGTTTAAAATATTCCAAACTTCCCAAAAAAGAGAAAGGTTTTTACCTGTAAAAAAGTTAGATTGGAAATTTAAAAAACCTTCAGGTAAGACAGAAAATTTCTGCCCAACATAAAATCCTCCCCAAAATATCAAAAAACACAAAACTATGGCGATAAGAATTTTCCAAATATTTCTCATAAAATAATTCTACCACAACATTATATAATTATCATATGAGTCTTTATCTCAAAGATGAGGGTTTTGTTCTAAAAATAAAAAATATCAAAGAAACAGATGCTATTGTTAGTTTTTTTGGTAGAAATTATGGAAAAATTTATGGTCTTGTAAAAAATTTAAAAATCTCTCCAAAAAACATTTACATTTTCGATCAAAGTCATTATCTTAAAATTTTTTTTGTCAAAAAAAATGAAAGAGTAAAAATAATCTCTGGAATTGTTTTAAAAGAACTTGAAATAAAAGATCTTAAAAGTTGGCTTTGGGCATTAAACGTAATAAAAAAATTTACTTTAGAGTTCAAAAAAGAAAATGAAATTTTTAACTTACTTTTAATTTCATCAAAAATCTTAAAATTTAACATTTCAGGTTTTAAACCTTGGTTTCTTTTGAAAATCTTAAAAATTATGGGACTTTTTAATGAAAATTTTATTTGTGCTTGCCAAAGAAATTTAGAAAAAGAAGATTTCTGTTTTTTTAAAGATGGCTGGTTTTGTAAAAATTGCACTAAAAAAGGAATAAAAGTATGGAAAAATGATCTTTTAAAAATTAAAAAAATAGCTCTAAGTAATTTTCCTCAAAAAGCTCCTAAAGTTTTAATTGAAATTCTCAAAAATATTCTCCAGTATCTTTAAAACATTAAATTTTCTTCCGTCCTTTTATAATAAAATATTTCCTCAGGACTAAACCAAAGTTCAATCTCATGACGAGCCTCTTGGGGTGTTTCTGAGGCATGAATCAAATTATGAATAGCTCTTTTTTCTCTATTAGCAATATCAGGAGAATCAACGGAAAAATCACCTCGAATAGTTCCCATTTCAGCATTAGCGGGTATTGAACTTCCAACTATCTTTCTTACCATATCAATAGCATGAATACCTTCAACTACCATTTTTACTAAAGGGCCTGAAGTCATATATTCTAAAAGCCAAGATCTTACCTCAAGACCTATTTTATAAGGATCATCAGTTCCTAACTCTTTTATTGGGTCAAGACCATATTTTCTATAAGTACCTAATGTTTTTTCTCCAAGTCTTTTAATCCATTCAGAATCTTTTGGATAATGGGAATCTATCTGTTCTTTTTTTGCCCAAATCATTGAAAGAGCAACAATTTTAAGTCCTCTTTGTTCTATTCTTTTTATAATCTCCCCTATAAGTCCTCTCATTACTCCATCTGGTTTTATAATAACACAAGTTCTTTCAAATTTTTCTGTATTTTCCATATCTTTAAGGTCTTAAAAAGAAAAAAATTTCTTTTTAAGACCTTAGTCTTAATGGAAGCTTAGAAAGTTCTTTTTTTATTTCTTCTAAAATTTTGTCAACTTCTTCTTCTTTAAGTGTTCTTTCTTTTGACCTAAAGATTATTCTTAAGGTATAGCTTAAAAGATTATCTTTTTCATAAGCGTCTAAAATTTCAATATCCTCTATAAGAGGACTCTTTAAAAAGATAATTTCTTTTATTTTCTCATAGCTAAATGGTTCTAGCATATAAAAAGAAATATCTCTTAAAATTGCTGGATATTTTGGAATTTCTTTAAATAAAATTTCTCTTTGAATTTTCATTAATTTATCTATTGAAATCTCAGCAATAAAAACATCACCCGGAATATTGAAAACATCTTTGTAAGCCTTCAAAAAACCTATATTAAGGTTGGAAATTCTTATATCTTTTTCTACTTTTATTTCTGGTGAAATTTTATGTAAAAATGTCTCTAATTTTCCTTTAAAGCTTAAAAATTCTTGCTTTCTAAAAGATTGTCTCTTTCTTGAAGCACTTAAAATTGCAATCTTATTTTCCTCTTTTACTTTACCTTTTAAAAAAGAATATACCTTACCTATTTCAAAAATGTTAACATTTTCTAAAAATCCTAAATTTAGAGCTGCTGCTTTCATTAAACCTAAAAATAGAAATGGTCTTACAAAGCTAAATTCTGGCCTTGGTGGATTTAAAATTTCTATTTCTTGAAAAACAAAGCCCTCATTTTTTAGAAAATCAATTTCTTGTTTTCCAACCAAAGAATAATTTATAACCTCATCAAAACCAAGAGAAGTTAAAATATTTCTTAAAAGATCAGAAAAGCTATAAATTCTGCTATGGCTTATTTTTAAATTTGTCTTTGGTAAAGTTTCCCTAACATTTTCATATCCATAAAACCTTACTATTTCATCTAAAACATCCTCTGGACTGTTTATATCAATTCTATCAGGATCTTTTCTTACAAGATAGTAATCTTTCTCTTTTTCAAAATCAAAATAAAGACTTTTTAAAATTTTTTCTATTTTCTTTTCTGAAATTTCAAGACCTAGATCTTTAACACTTTTTAATGTTAAAATTATGGGAAAAGTTTGCTCTTTTGGTTTTTTGCTTACAAAAAGCTGACCAATTTTTCCATCTAAAAAATGACAAATTCTCTGACTTGCAAGCATGACTCTTGAAATTGGAACTGTTCTTTCAAATCTAAAACCTGCCTCAGTGAAAAGTTTAAGTCTTCTTTGAGTTTTATAGATGAACTGAGGATTAAAAGAAGCAATTTCGATAGCAATATTTTTTGTTGCAAGATCAACTTTTGCTCTTTCAGATCCTAAGATTCCGGCTAAAGCTATAGGGCCAAGGCTATCAGCAATAACAAGATCACTATCTTCAAGACTAAACTCTTTTGAATTAAGGCCTATAAATTTTTCTCCTTTTTTTGCAAATCTAACTTGAATTGGTGGTTTTATTTTATCCAAATCAAATATATGAACTGGTGTTCCAAGTTCAAGCATTATAAAATTAGCCAAATCAACTAAAAAGTTAATTGGTTTGTAATCATAAAGTTCAATAATCCTTTTTAACCATTCTGGTGATTCCCCATTTTTGATGTCTTTGACAATCCTTAAAGTATAAAAATCTTTTACCCTCATTTTCACTAAAGGTTTTTCTTTTAAACTCTGAGAAAAAGAAAGATCTAGTTTTTTAAGACCTAAACCTAAAAGACTGTTGAGTTCTTTAGCAAAACCAAAAAAGTTAGCACTATCTCCAAATCTATTTGGTAAAATATCTACTTTAATAAAGTCTTTAGTTAGTTCTTCAACTTCAAAAGACTTTCTTTCGAGTAACAAAGCAACCCTTTTTGGATTTATTGGTTTTTTCAAATAATTTTTTAATATTTTAAAATAAAACTTCATCTTAGCTAAAATTTTTTATAAACCTTAAATCGCCACTTAAAAAGTATCTTATATCTGGAATGTTGTATTTTATCATCAAAAGTCTTTCAAGACCGCAACCAAAAGCATACCCCTGAAAAGTTAAAGTATCAATTTTCCCTCTTTTGAGAACATCAGGATGAACCATTCCTGCACCAGCAATTTCAATATATTTTGTAAAACTACAAAATTCGCAACCATTCTTACAAAAACAACTTATATCAACTTCCAGTCCTGGCTCAACAAAAGGAAAATAACTAGGCCTTAACCTTATCTTTACTTTCCTTTCAAAAAACATTTCAAAAAATTCTTTTAATACTCCTTTAAGTTCACCAAGATTACCTTCTGGTCTTTTGACAACACTTAATCCTTCTATTTGATTGAATTGAATTTCATGCCTTCTATCAGTAGCTTCAAATCTAAAAACCTTACCTATGAAAATAACCCTAAATGGCGGAAAGTTATTTTTAAGATATGGAACTTGATAGGCGCTTGTGTGAGTTCTTAAAAGAAGACCTTTCTTTTTAATCCAAATTGTATTCCATAAGTCTCTGGCTGGATGATAAGAGGGAATATTAAGATAGTCGAAATTATCTTTTTCAGAAACTACCTCAGGAGAATCTATAGCTGAAAACCCTAGTTTTGCAAAAATTTCAATTATTCTTTTTTGCTCTAGAGAAATAATATGTTGAGAACCTAAATAAAATTTTTTACTTGGAAAAGAAAATATTACATCTAAAAACTTTTCTTCTCTTGAAGTTGTCTGTCTTTCTTTTTCTTTAAAAATTCTTTCAAGCTCGTTTTTTAGTTCATTAAATTTCAAACCAAAATTTTTCTTTTCTTCATCTTTTAGAATATCAAAAAACTTCTTTAACTCTGAAAGCTTGCCTTTCCTTTTAAAAATTTCTAATTTTAACTCATCTAACTCTTTGCGATCTTGAACTTTTCCTAGCCTTTCTAAAACATAATTTCTTAAATTTGTTATCTCTTCAAGCCAATTCATGTTATTCAATTTCAACTTTAATTTTATCAAAATCTTTTGGTATCTCTTTCACCCAAAATGGCCAAATTACAATCCTTACTCTCTCTATTCCTTTTTTCTCTTTTAAAAGATTATAAACTTCATCTATCTTTTTTCCAGCTATTTCTTTCTTAAAATTAGTTTCATGAAATCCATACTTTATGGATGTCTTCCCTTCAACTAAAATTTTAGCAAAACCAGCGCCAAGATCATAAGATTGAACATTTTCTTTTTCTATTTTAACTTCTTCAATTTTAAAACCTTCTTGGAGGCTTAAAACTTCTAAATCTTTTATAAGTTCAACTAGTTCATTTTTTCTTACCCCTAAAGCTATAATCTTCCCGCTCCCGTACATTTTTATTTCCTCAACTGAACTGGTTACTATTTTTACATCTTTTGGTTCCACTTTATCTATTGAAAAGCTTAAAATTGTCATTTCTGGCCAAAATTTTACTTCAGGGAATTTCTTTTTTAAATAATTCCCCAAGTAATCTGTCGAATATCTTTCAAATTCTTTTTGAGCATCAACATAATCTTGAAAACTAGGAACTTTTATTTGAAACTTACCACCACCAGAAAAGGCTTGTTCAGAAAAAACTTCTATATTTTTCTCTATTTCTGTACCCTTTAAACCGGGAATAGTAAATTTTGTTGGATTTATATTATACCCTTGGCCAGGCTCGTCAGCAAAAACAGTAACTTCTATAAGAGAAGGATTTTCTTTTGATCCAGCTGGAACATTTAATTTTTCTAAAATTCTAAAAATTTTCCCATCTTCACTTAAAAATCTAGTGTTAGAAATCAAGCTAAAAGCAGGGCCGTAATTTTTTATTTTAACTTTGCCAGAAGATCTTAAAAGAACTTCAGAGGTATTTTTCACAGGAAAAGAAAGCGTGATAGGTATAACTTCATTTACAAATATTCCTTTTAAAGTTTTGGTGCTTGAATCACTTTTAAAAGTAGAAGTTGAAATATCAAACTCATAACTGAAAAATTTACTTCCACTTTGAAGCTTTATATAGATATTTGCTTTATTTATTACATAAATCCCGAAGAAATAAATAGAAACTCCTATAAGTAAAAAAATAAAAATAAAAGAAATTAAAATTTTTATTTTAGTTTTTTGAGGCTTTTTGGGAGAAACTTTACTTATTTCTTTTTCTGAAAATTCTCTTTTGGGCTCGTAAAAAACTTCTTTTACATAAATTCCTAATTTTTCATCTTTACTAAGAACATTTATTCCATTTTCTTTTGCAAGCTTTATTATCCTTTTTTCTGGAGAATAAATATAAACTTTTTTACCTAAAGAATCGATTTGTTCTTTCAATATCTTATAAGTTATTTCTTTTAAAAAATCTTTATTATCTGGAGGAATTATTAAAATTACCTCCTTTGCGTCCTTGATTTTATCAAGAACTTCAACTAAAGTGGTGTCTTTTTTTAAAGATATGGTTTTATTCATCTTAAAACTGGAGGAACCTTTAACCAATCACCCTCTTTTTCTGGGAAATTTTCAATTATCTTTTTTCTTATCTCTTCATCAATAAAAACTTCATCTTCTCTAAAATCATTAAACCAAAGTCCAGTAAATGGCTCACAATCAAGCTCTAGATCCTTTATTTGATTGACATAATCTAGAATTTTATTAAGATCTTTAGCGAAACTTTCTTTTTCCTCTTCAGTTAAATCCATCCTACAGAGTTTAGCTAAATGTTGAATTTTTTCTTTATCAAACTCCATAAAAATATTTTAACATAACTTTAAGAGCTCTTCTTTGTCTCATTAAAGAATTTTCTAATAGCTCTTCTTGCTTTATAAGTTTTGACAAAAGAAAGCCAATCACGAGAGGGAAATTTATTCTTATTTACTATTATTTCAACAACATCTCCATTTCTTAGCTCTGTATCTAAAGAAACAATTCTACCATTTACAATAGCTCCAGCGCAATGGTTTCCAATTTCAGTATGAATTTCATAAGCAAAATCAACACAAGTAGCTCCCTTTACAAGGTCAACGATATCCCCTTTAGGAGTATAGACAAGAATTTTTTCTTGAAAAAATTCTTCTTTTATTAAGCTTAAAAACTCTTTTGGATTTTTAATCTCTTGCCATTTCCTTAATTTTTCTATAATTTTAAGATCACTCTCGCTTACAATAACAGATTTCCCTTTTAGATAATCTTTCGTATCTTTAAATTGAGAATAACCAAAATAGGCAGCTGGACCAATTTCATTATAAAGATGCATTTCTTCTGTTCTTATTTGAATTTCGATAAATTGACCATTTTTGTCAACAACAGTAGTATGAATTGACTGATAGCCATTTTGTTTTGGAAAAGCTATATAATCATCAAATTCTTCAAAGATGGGTCTAAAAATTTTATGAACTACACCTAAAACAAGATAGCATTCTTCAACTTTTTTTACTATAATCCTTAAAGCGAAAATATCATAAATTTTATCAAGATCTTTTTTCTTTTTATACTTTTTCCAAATACTTGAAATTCTCTTTACTCGATGCTCAACTTTAATTGGTACTATACCATGTTTTGTCATTTCTTTTATAATTCTTTCCTTTACATCTCTTAAAATTTCTTCACCCTGACTGATTTTCTCTTTTATATAGTCTTTTATAAATTTATATTTGTCTGGATAGAGGTGTTTAAAACAAAGTTCATCAAGCTCACTAGCCCAAAGGTAAAAACCTAATTTTTGAGCAAAAGGAAGATAAATTTCTTTTGTTTCTTGAGCAACTTTTATCCTTTTTTCTTCTGGTAAAAAATCTAAAGTTCTCATATTATCGAGTCTATCACTGAGCTTTACAAATAAAACTCTTAAATCATCAAGTAAATAAATTAAGAATTTAGAAAGTTTTTGGAGTTCTTTTATTGTTTTATTTTGATATTTTATTGAGGTAATCTTTGTAACTCCATCAACTATAAAACTAACCTCTTTACCAAAAAGACTTTCTAAATGTTCAAGAGAAACATTAGTGTCTTCTAAAATATCATGTAAAAGAGCCGCGGAAATAGTTTCTTTATCAAGGTAAAGAGAAATTAAATTAAGGGCTGTTCTCATCGGATGATTTATATAATCTTCGCCATTCATCCTTTTTTGTCCTTTATGCATTTCTTCAGCAAACTCTAAAGCTCTTTTTATAAAATCAAATTCTTCAGGAGAAAATCTTTCAAGTGCTTTTCTAAGAAGTTCTTCTTTTAGAGTTTTTGTCTCGTAAATTAATTCATTCATAGGTTAATTTGTCTAATTTGTAGTTTACTTTAAGATATTTATTTTTATCCTCTCTTAAAGCTAAATAAAACAAAAACTTAGAAAGTCTATTAAGATAACCTATTATTTCAAGTTTTTCATTCTTTTTTCTTTTTTTAAATAACTTAACAACATCACGTTCAAGATCTCTTGTTTTTGCTCTTAAAACATGCAGGATTGATGAATTTTTATTTTTACCAGGTAAGATAAATGATTTTGGGTTTTCTACCTTTTTATTTAGCTTTTCTATTAGATAATCTAAGTCTTCTATTACCTGGTTTAAAGATGGAAGATTCTTTGATCTTTGTTTTAAAAGAAAAATAGAGGAAACTTTAGCTTGAACTATAAAAAGTTCTTTTTGGATTTCTAAAAAAACTTTCTTTAGTTTTTTATCTTTAATTATATTTTTAAAAAAACCAAACCAACATATAAGTTCATCTATATTACCTAAAACTTCGAAGACAAAGCTATCCTTGGAAAGGAAATTTTCAAGTATTTTAGTTTTCCCTAAATCGCTTTGTTTTATTTTCATTTATAATTCCCACACCAAAGGCAAGGTCTATGAGAAAGAGTTTTCTTTTTACAATGTTTACAATCAACCAAGTTAACAGGTTTAAGTTTCTTGTTTAGTCTTCTTCTTTTTACTTTTGATTTTGAATTTCTTTTTGTTGGAACTACCATTTTAGTCTTCAATAACTTTTATTAATTTATTAAAGACATCTGAATAATTTTGAGCTAGCTCAGCTAGCATTTTTCTGTTAATCTTTATGTTTTTTTCTTTCATTTTATGTAAAAATTCACTATATTTATAACCATAAGCTCGCAAAGCAGCGTTAATTTTTATATTCCATATTCTCCTCTGAAGCCTCTTTTTTTCTTTTCTTCCTCTATAAGCATGAACCATTGCGTGCCAAAAAGCTTCTCTTGCCATCTTTTTCTTTGATTTTCTTCCCCACTTATATCCTTTAGTTTCTTTTAGAAGCTTTTTTCTTTTTTTTGTTTTTAATTTTCCTCTTTTAACCCTTACCATAATTATTCAGTTATTAATTCTTTAATTTTATCATAGTTTAAAAAACCTACATAGACTTTACCATTTATCCAAAAAGCCGGTGTTCCACTAATTTTAAGACTAAAGCCAATATTTCTTTCTTCTTCTATTTTATTTTTATACTTTTCATTTAAAAGACATTGAGAAAATAATTCTTCATTCAAATTCAAACTTTTAGCAAATTTAATTAAATTTTTATCAGAAAATACTCCTAAATTTTGACCAAATTGATTATCATAAAGCATCTGTCTGTATTCCCAAAATTTACCCTGCTCGCTAGCACATTCAGCAGCTAAAGCAGCTTTATAAGATTCTGGCCCCAAAATTGGAAAGTTTTTCACTATAAGTTTTACCTTACCAACTTTAATAAACTCTTCGTATAGTTTACTTTCAACTTCAGTAAAAAATTTTCGGCAATAAGGACATTGATAATCTTCAAACAAAACAATTGGTTTTGCTTCTTCTAGCCCAAGAAAGTGTCCTTCAAAAATCTTATTTTCAGTTGGAGTTTGCTGAACTTTTTCTTTTATCACCACTGGCTTTCTAAAAAATATTCCAATAAAAGCTATAATTAAAATCATAAAAGATATCAAAAGAGCAATTTTTAATTCTTTCATAATTTAAAAATTATAACCTAGGTATGATAAAATTTAAAAATGAATCTAAAAGCTTTTACAACACTTGAGATAGTAATTGCTATAGGCGTTATCTTTATTTTTATGAGTGCTTCATTTATTTTCTTGGGAAGTTCTCCTAATATTGATGTTGCTTTAAAAGATGAAGCATATAAAATTGAAACTTCTCTTAAAAATGCTCGTTATCGAGCTCTTATTGGAGAAGAAGAAAAAGATTGGGGCGTTTATTTCTCAAATCTAACCAATAGAAAACCATTTTATTCACTATTTAAGGGAACAAGTTGGCAGGAAACGTCTAGTGTTTGGAAAAAAAATTTAGAAAATGTTTTAATATTTAATATCCCTACCTCAAATTCATCAACAACAATTCTTTTTGAAAGACTAAGTGGGAATCTAAAAAATGCAACTAGTGCTGTCATTGAAATAGTAGTAAAAACAAATCCTACTCTTGGAAGAAGAATCACTGTCAATCAACTTGGCGGAGTTAAAGTAGAATCAATAGGAGAATAATTAAACCCTGTGGAAAACTTAAATAACTTGCTCAATCTTCTTTTTTACCTTATAATCTAGGTAAATAACATGAAACTCCAATCTTTTACTCTTGTAGAGCTTATTGTAGTTATAGGAATAATTGTAATTCTGGCAACAATCCTTATTGCAACTCTTAATCCAGCTGAACTTTTA
>JAUQQM010000007.1 GCA_030549895.1 Patescibacteria group bacterium
AATTCGCGGAGATATAAGGGTTATAAAATAACACTTATATCTCTGAAAAATTATGAAAAATAAATCATGGGTGATAGCTATAGGTATTTTGATTCTTATAATTTTAATAGCTATAGCTCTTAAATCAAAAAAAGCCCCTCAAACACAAATACCTTCAAGTCAAATGACTCAAACAAGCCCCCAATACCAAACGCCACAACAAGAAAGTCAAACTCCATTACCACCTGAAGAATCTGGTCAAACGACAACCGAAACTCAAACTTCTCCCAAACCAAAGGTATTTAATTTTACAATTGAAAACTCCAAACTAAACCCTATAAGTAACGTTGAAGTTTCACCGGGTGAAAGCGTTGAATTTAAAATTACTAATAAGGATGACGTAATTTATAGCTTTACCTGGAGAGAAGAAGTTCTCAAAAGTGTACCAACTGCTGTTGGAAGTGTTGGGAAAAAGGGTGAAGTAACCTTTTCTTTTACTGCTCCTCAAAGTAAAGGCAAGTATTGTTTTTATCTTGAATATCCATTCAATTTGTCTAATCCAACGGATTGCTCGGGTAATGCTATAACTGTTGAAGTCAAATAATTTAATAGAAAAATATTTTACCCTTTATTCGAAGATCGATATACTTGGTATTTGGAATTTTATCTCTCAAAATTTTTAGCTTTTTAATCTGATTATCTATGTCTTGATTTGGATCAAAAAGAATTGTTATATCTTCTCCAATTATTTTTAAATCTCCATTTTCTAAGATCACCATCGAATTAAATCTGATTATTTTCTCAACTTCATCTTTTATCTTAAAATACTGAGGTAAGATTTCTTGGCCATAATCAAAATCAATCTCACTAAAAACTGTAAGCTCTATATTCTTTATCAAAGGAAAAATTGTACCTTCTTTACTTACTAAAGCACAAAAATTTTTACATATTTTAAAAATTGGTTCATAATTAAGATATTTTATCTTGAGAGTTGGTAGAATTCTTAAAGAAATTTCTCTTATTTCCTTATTTTTTTCAAGAATTTCAGATACAATTTTTTTCTTTAAAAATATTAACTCAAAATAAGATCTTTCGGTAATTAGGCTTTTTGCTGAGTTTTCAAAAGAAATAATTCTTTCTTTTTCTGGTTCAAAAATAACGTTTGTTGGCTTTAAACTCAAAACTTTAAACAAAAAAATAAAAACTATAATACCTAAGAAAACATAAACTAACTTTTTAATTCTTTTTCGGTAATAATACCTCATCTTTTAAAAAAATTAACTTATGTTAAAATTTTAAAATATAATGTATATTTTTCAAAATCATACCGCTGACCTTAAAATAAAAATAGAAAGTGATAGTTTTGAATCAATTTTTCAAGAAAGTTTAAATGCTTTAAAAGAATATTACCATCCATCTTTGTTAAATGAAAAATTCACTAAAGAACTTACCGTAGATTCTTTTGATAAAAAAACACTTTTAGTTGATTTTCTAAACGAGGTAATCTTTTTAATAAATTCTGAGAAAATCTTTCCAGAAAAAGTAAAAGTTTTAAGTTTAAAAGAAAATAAAGGAGAATTTCTTTTAGATGGCAAAAAATATGATAAAATATATAAAGATATAAAAGCAGCAACTTACCATAACTTAAAATTTGAAGAAGAAAAAGAAAAAATCACTGTTGAAATAGTTTTTGACATATAAACTAATTATGGAAAAAGAGGTTAAAAATTTATTATTGGATTTAAGTCAGCTTATAAGTCAAAAATCAAGAATTTGGATAAGCCCTTATGGGGTAGAAAAAATTTTAAGAGCTATAAAAACTACTTCTGATCAATGGATGATTATTAGAATTTCTGAGGAACCAATAAATGTAGTTAATAAGACACTAGAAATTTTACTTGAAAGAAAAATCGTAAAAGTAAAAAACGAGAAAATTTACTTTACAAAAAGGGGCAGAGAAATTTTAAAAGATATAAATTTAGAAAAGATTGTAAAGCCTGAATGCAGAAAATGTGAAGGAAGAGGGATTAATTTTAAATTTGACTCAAAACTTTACTCTACATTTTTAGAAATTCAAAAGAAAAGACCAAAACCTTTAAAGAAATACGATCAAGGTAATGTTACTCCACAAACTACAATCGCTAGAGTGCTTCTGGCTATGAGTCACGGAGATATTGAAAACAAAGAAATTTTGATCCTTGGGGCAGAAGATGATCTTCTAGGACTTGCTTTAGCTCTTACAAAAAAACCTAAAAAAATTTTAGTTCTTGATATTGATAAAAGATTAATTGACTTTGATAACTATTGGGCAGAAAAATTAAAATTAAATTTAAAAGCAGAAGTCTTTGATTTAAGAAGGAAGTTACCAAAAGATCTAATAGGAAAATTTGATGTCTTTTTTACTGATCCAAGTGAGACTGTTCAATCTATTAAAGGATTTATCCTTAAAGGAATTGCTACTCTCAAAAGCCCGGGTTGTGTTGGTTATTTTGGTTTTACATTTAAGGATTCATCTTTAAAAAAATGGTATATCCTTCAGAAAATATTAAATAACTCAAAAGTAGTAATTACTGAAATTTTGAGAGAATTTAACTTTTATGAAAACTGGCCTTATTTAGAAGAAACAAAATCTTTTAAAGAATCTGCTGCAGAAAAATTACCCGATAAAACCATTTGGTATACCTCAAATTGGTATCGACTTGTAACTCTCCCTGGTTTTAAAAGAATAAATATTGACCTTTTAAAATATAAAGGAAAAAAATTTTATAACGACATAGAAAATTCAACTTCATAAATTGTGTTATAATATATATAATTAAGCCTAGGACAATTTAGAATGCCCATAAAAATCAAATTTGATTTTTATGGGCTGGTTTTAAAAAATGAAATTAATACCTCAAAATGACTATATTCTCGTAGAGCCAATAAAACAAGAAAAGGTAACAAAAGGAGGAATTTATATACCAGATACTGCTTCTGAAGAAAGACCAATGAGAGGAAAAGTTATAGCTGTTGGTCCTGGAAAAATAAATGATAAAGGTGAAAGAATACCAATCTCTGTCAAGGTTGGCGATGAAGTCATTTTCAAAAAATATGCACCTGACGAAATTAAGATTGACGACAAAGAATATTATTTTATAAAAGATGATGATATTTTAGCAGTAATAGAATATTAACTAAAAGTAGTTTCTTAACCCTTTTGTCTCTTAAGGAGGCAAAGGGTAAATAAAATTATGGCAAAACATATAGTTTTTGATGAAAAAGCAAGAGAAAAACTCTTAAGGGGAATTAACAAGTTAGCAAATGCAGTCAAAGTTACTTTAGGACCAAAAGGTAGAGCAGTAATTTTAGAAAAAAGTTTTGGAGCTCCGGTAATTACTCTTGATGGTGTAACTATTGCTAAAGAAATAGAACTTCAAGATAAAATAGAAAATATTGGCGCAGAACTTATAAAAGAAGTTGCCTCTAAAACTAACGATGTTGCTGGAGATGGAACAACAACAGCCACTCTTTTAGCTCAAGTTTTAATCAACGAAGGACTAAAAAATGTTGCTGCTGGAGTTGATCCTATAGGAATGAAAAATGGTCTTGAAAAAGCTTATGAAAAAGTTCTTAACAAGCTTAAAACTTTATCAAAACCTATTGAAAAAAAGGAAGAAGTTGCTGATGTAGCTACTGTTTCAAGTAGAGATAAAGAAATAGGGAATTTAATTGCCGAAATTTTGGAAAAAATTGGAAAGGATGGCGTAGTTACTGTTGAGGAATCTCAAACTTTTGGAGTAAATTATGAGATAGTGGAAGGAATGCAATTTGATAGAGGTTATATTTCTCCTTACATGATTACTAACCCAGAAAAAATGGAGGCTGTTTTAGAAGATCCATTTATTTTAATAACCGACAAAAAAATATCCTCGATAAACGAATTAGTTCCAGTTTTAGAAAAAATAGTTCAAGCAGGTAAAAAAGAAATATTAATAATAGCCGAAGATGTAGAAGGTGATGCTTTAGCTACTCTTATAGTTAATAAATTAAGAGGAACACTAATACCAGTTGCTGTCAAGGCTCCAGGATTTGGTGAAAGAAGAAAAGAAATGCTCCAAGACATTGCTATTTTAACTGGGGGTCAGTTAATATCTGATGAACTTGGAATAAGACTTGACAATGTAGAAATAACCATGTTAGGACAAGCTAAAAAAGTAATTTCTACTAAAGATAATACTACTATCGTTGGTGGAGCTGGTTCAAAAAAAGAAATTGAAAAAAGAATAGCTCAAATAAAAGTACAGTTAGAAAAGGCAGAATCTGATTATGATAAGGAAAAATTAAGAGAAAGATTAGGAAAACTTGCAAATGGGGTAGCAGTTATAAAAGTTGGCGCAGCTACTGAAGTTGAACAAAAAGAAAAACAACACAGAATTGAAGATGCTGTCTCAGCTACCAAAGCAGCTCTAGAAGAAGGAATAGTTCCTGGTGGTGGAGTAGCTCTCTTGCGATGTATTGATGTTGTAGAAGAAGTTTTAGAAGAATTCTCTAAAGAAGGTAAGGTTGCCGAATACATTGGGGCTAATATTCTTAAAAATGCTCTTTCAGCCCCGCTTAAACAAATAGCAGAAAATGCTGGTTATGATGGTGCGGTAGTAATAGAAAAAGTAAAAAATCTATCAACAAATGAAGGTTTTAACGCTGCTACAGGAAAATATGAAGATTTACTCAAAAGTGGGATTATAGATCCAACAAAAGTAACTCGTTCAGCCCTTCAAAATGCTGTTTCAATTGCTTCAATGCTTCTTATCACTCATGCAGTAGTCTCTGAAATACCAGAAAAGAAAGAAAGGAAATCATCTCATAGTTCAGATTATGAAGAAGAATACTAATATGCTATAATATAATTTATGATCAAAATTTATACTACAACCTATTGTCCTTTTTGCAGAATGGCTAAGGAATTTCTTAAAGATCATGGTTTTGAATTTGAAGAAATAAATGTAGAAGAAAGTGAAGAAGGCTTTAGAGAAATGGTTGAAAAAAGTGGGCAATTTGGTGTTCCTGTAATTGATATTGATGGAAATATCATCATAGGTTTTGATCGAAAAAAAATTAAAGAACTATTAAACATTAAATGAAGCAAGTTATAATTCTAGGAGCTTCAGCTGCAGGAATTTCTGCTGGAATTTATCTTAAAAGAGCAGAAATAGATTTTCTTATTATCTCTAAAGATATAGGAGGAGAAATGCTTACTTCCGGAATAATTGAAAATTATCCTGGTTGCGAAGTCACAAATGGTTTTGAGTTAACTAAAAAATTTGAAGCAAATTTAAAATACTACTCCATTGAGCCAATTTTAGATGAAGAAGCAATAAAAATAGAAAAAAATGATAAAATCTTTACAGTTTTTACTCAAAAAAATACCTATCAAAGCAACAGCTTGATTATCGCTACAGGAAGTAAACCAAAAACCTTAAATATTCCAGGAGAAAAAGAATTAAAAAATAAAGGCGTTAGTTATTGTACTGTCTGTGATGGCCCATTATTTAAAAACAAAGTAGTTGCTGTCATAGGAGGAGGAAATTCTGCTAATGAGGCTGGAATTATGCTAAGTGAGATAGCTAAAAAGGTTTATGTGATTACCAAAAATGAATTTATGAAAGGAGATAAAGTCCTAATTCAAAAACTTCTCAGTAAAGAAAATGTTGAGTTAATCACTCTTGGCTTAACTCAAGAAATTATAGGAAAGGAAAAAGTTGAAGGTATAAAATTTTTAGATAAAAAAGAAAACGTCATAAAAGAATTAGTTGTTGATGGAGTCTTTATTCATATAGGTATGAAACCTAACAGTGAATTTATCCCTAAAGAGTGGAATATTTTAAATGAATATAATGAAATCATAGTTGATAAATTTATGCAAACATCTATTCCAGGATTTTTTGCTGCTGGCGATGTAACTGATATTCCTTTCAAACAAATAGGAATAGCTGTTGGCCAGGGTATTACAGCAGCCCTTTCAGTTATAAAATATCTAAGATCATTAGAATAAATTGGGAATCAAAAATTTCTATAAATTATAGTGAAAAACCTAAAATTTAAACTTTAATAATGTCTTATAGATTACCTTGAGTCTCATTAGTTCGCATAAGATGCATTATGCGAACTTGTATATCTCTTTTCAAATTTAAAGGGCCCGGTTGGTTTACCGGGCCCTTGATTTTATTTCTTGCCACCCTTTTTCTTTGACTTTGCCATCTCTTTTTTTATCTCTCTCCTCTACTTCTTAAACGAAGAGTTTCGAGGAGAGAAACTTTAATTTACTTGCACTTAAACGCTTGAAACAATCTTAATTTCTTACTAAATTATAAACATATTATCTAAAAAATTGCAAATTTTTCTGTGGATAACTTTATATCTTTAAAAGATCTTTTTTAATTATTTCTGTTAAAATTTTTACTCCAAAACCAAAAGAACCAGGAGCTAAATTATCTTCATCGTTTGAAACCATTTTTGGAGCCATATCAATATGAATAAAATCATATGGTTTAGCAAATTCATATAAAAATATAGCTCCATGCATAACTCCGCCGTATCTTGATTTTCCAACATTAGCTAAATCACCGAATTGAGATTTAATATCATTAAGATATTCTTCCCATAAAGGAAGATCCCAAACAAAATCGCCAGTAAGATAAGAAAGTTTTTTTATTTCATCAATTTTTTCTTCGCCTAAATTTGAAAGTAAAGCACTTGCTTTATTTCCTAAAGCTATCATACTTGCTCCAGTAAGAGTAGCTAAAGTGATAATTACTTTTGGATTATACTTTTTGCTGTAGTGAATTGCATCAGCTAGGATTACTCTCCCTTCAGCATCTGGACTTACTACTTCAATAATTTTACCTGACAAAGATTTAATTAAATCTCCTGGCCTATAAGAATCATTACCTGGCATATTTTCCGCAATCGGAATAAAACCAATAACATTCTTTTTTATTTTCAGTTTAGCACAAACCATTAAGGCACCTAACACCCCTGCCCCACCAGACATATCTAAATTCATATCTTTCATACCTTCAGCTGGTTTTAAGTGAAGGCCACCAGTATCAAATGTTATCCCCTTACCTATTAAAACATAAGGTTTTTCCTTTTTATTTGTACCATAATACTCTAAAATAGCAAGATAAGAACCATAAACTGATCCTTTACCAACAGCTAAAATAGAATTCATTTTAAGTCTTTCAAGCTTTTTCCTATCAAGTATTTTTATTTTTAGTTTAGGAATTTTTATTTTTTTTATTACTTTTATAAAAAAATCTGGCGTCATTTCCCCACCAGGCATATTAGAAAGATTTCTTACTGTATTTATTATTTCTCCCATAACTATTCCCTCCTTAACTGGTTTTTCTATATTTTCCTTTGTAATTATATTTATTTCCTTTAAACTTGGTATATCTTCATTTTTATAAAATTGACTAAAATCATAAGAGCTCATAACTGCATTTACTACAAAATACTTAACAAAATCAAAAAAATCAACATCTGAAAAAGCGTAAAGATCTGGCAAAAACATATCTATCCTTTCAATTCTTTCCTTAATAGATACTCTTATAGGAATTCTTGAAAAATAATGAAAATTTCTCAAATTAAAGTTTTCAAAACCAATTAAAATTATATTTTGAAAATCATCATTAAAAGTATGAAAAATTTTTACTTGAAAATTAGAAATCTTTTCTTTCTTGATTATAGTCTCAAGCTTTTTTTGAATTTCTTTTGGTAGTTTTTCGAATATCTGAGAGAACTTTTTCTCTTTTACATTATAAAAAACAATTGGATTTTTTATTTTTTCGTTAAAGACAAATTTAATTTTATTTTTAAAAAAAACTTTTTCTTCGTTCATCTATTTATTATAACATAATTATCCAATACCAGTAGTAATAACATTATAGATAGGTAGAATTACAGCAACAGCAATAGCAGCGACAATTAAACCAACTATAATTAAAATTATCGGTTCAATTATCGTTGTTAAATTTTTAATTAAAAAATCAAAATTCTCTCGATAAAATTGAGAAATAAGAGTCAAATTTGAAGAAATATTTCCTGATTTCTCGCCAACACTTAAAAGAGCAACAAAATTTGAAGGAAAAACTCCTACTTCTTTAAAGGCCTCGCCTAAAGTTTTGCCTTGGGGTAAAAGTTTTTCTCTTATTTCCCTAATACCTTCTTTATGAAGATAATAAGAAGCAACACCTTCAAGAATTTCTAAAGATTTTACGATAGGAAGACCAGATTCCATTAAAATAGCAAAATTAAAAGAAATATCAGCTAGCGATTTCAAAATAACAGCCTTTTTGATGAAACCAATCTTAAGTTGAAAAAATTTCCATAAAATCTTAAAAAGCCCAAATTTAATACCTATGATTAAAAAAGAGATCACTCCAATTAAAAGGAGAGTTAAAATTATAAATATATTTTCTCGTAAAAAAAGACTAATTTCAAAGACCATCTTTGTAAAAAGAGGTATTTTGGCTGGCATTTCTTTAAAAACTAAAGCTATCCTAGGTAAGACTAAAGTAAAAATACCTAAAAGCAAAATAAAAGCCATTGAAATTAAAATAGCAGGATAAATTAAAGAAGAAATAATTCTTGAGCGTGTCTGTTTAGCTTGAGTTAAGCTTTCAACTAACTGAGTTAAATTTTTCTCAATTTTCCCTGATTCTTCTCCAGCTGAAATAATACTTATTTCAATATTAGAAAAGTAATTAGAGAAAGCACTAAAAACTTCACTTATTTTTTTACCCTGCTCAAGGCCAAATTTAAGATTAATTAAAAAATTTTTAAGACCAAGAGAGCTTACCTCCTCCATTAAAATTTCTATTCCCCTCCCTATATCAATTCCAGATTTTATCATCAAATTTAAATTTTGATAGAGGTAAATTTTATCCTCAAGAGAAATTTTCTCTAAAAATCTTGAAATTAAATTATAAATAAAACTAAGCTTTTCTTTATTTATAGAAATTGGTGTAAGTTCTAATCTTCCTAGATAACTAACGACATCATCTTCTGTTTGGGCTATAATTACACCTTCTCTTGTTATTCCATATTTATCTATTGCTTTATATTTAAACCTCATTTTATTCTCTTGTTACTCTTAAAACTTCATTTAGAGTTGTAATTCCTAGTTCAACTTTTTCAAAACCATCTTGAATTAAAGAGATCATATTTTTCTTCTTAACAATTTCATAAAGGTCATCTATATTAAATTTTTCTGAGTCAATAAATCTTGCTATCTCTTCATCAATTTCTAAAACTTCGAAAATTCCAATTCTTCCTGAATATCCAGTAAATCCACAACTTGGACAACCCTGCCCTTTATAGAAATTTTTAGGGATCAAATCAAGGCTAAGCTTTTTAGCCTGAAGAGTTTCTTTTACTATTTGAAGTTCTATTTGATTTGGCTGATAAGATGAAATACAATCAAGACATATCTTCCTTACAAGTCTTTGAGCAATGATTATTCTTAAGACAGCTGCAAGAAGAAATTTTTCACCACCTAGATCAATCAATCTTGGAACAGCAGTTGGAGCATCATTTGTATGTAAAGTAGAAAGGACTAAATGACCAGTAAGAGCTGCTTGAATAGCAATATCGGTTGTTTCCTTATCTCTTATTTCTCCTACCATTATTATATTTGGATCTTGTCTTAAAATTGAACGTAAACCATTAGCAAAATCTATTCCAGCTTTAGGATTTACCTGAATTTGATTAATATAATCTATACTATATTCTATTGGATCTTCAATAGTGGTAATGTTCACTTCGGGCTTGTTAAGAAGAGTCAAAATAGTGTAAAGAGTTGTTGTTTTCCCAGATCCTGTTGGACCAGTAACCAAAATTATTCCATTTGTTTTTTCTATCCCCTTTTTTACTTTTTGTAAATTCTCACCGCTAAGTCCTAATTCTTCCAGTCCAGAAGGTCTTGTTAGGGGTGAAAGAAGCCTTAAAACAGCTTTTTCGCCATAAAATGTTGGCATTATTGAAACTCTGACATCAATTTCAATATCATAAATTTTAATTTTCATTCTTCCATCTTGAGGTTTTTGATGTTCATCTAATTGAAGGTTCGAAATCATTTTTATTCTTGCTATTATTGCTGAATGAACTTGCTTTGAAAGAATCATTATTTCTCTCAGCATACCATCAATTCTAAATCTTACAAGACTAAAGTCTTTTAAAATCTCAAAATGAATATCAGAAGCATTTAATGAGACAGCATAATTCAAAATATTGTCGAAAAGCTCAACAACAACTCCAGCTTTTTCCGCTTCTTCTTCGGGTAAGGCAATTTTTGTGTAATATTCTTTTGATTGTTCTATTATTTTTTTATATTCTTCTGTCTTAAGTTTATGGTAAATTGCCAAACTTCTATGAAAGTCTTCCTCGCTTATAAGATAAGGAACAATTTCTTTCTGGGTTAAGTTTTTTAAGTAATTTATTAGATTAAGATCATAAGGCGTAAGCATTCCGACCTCTAGTTTGCCATCTTCAGTAATATTAAAGGGAATTACTTTTTTATCAAAAACAACATTCTCTGGTATTAAGTTTAAAACTTTCTGAGAGATATTTACTTTTTTAATATCAATATACTTTACCCCTAAATATTGAGCAATAGCATTATAAAGAATTTCGGATGGTAAAATTCGTCTTGAAATGATTATTTTTTCTGGATCAATTCCAATTCTTTTTGCATCTGAAAAAATTCTTTCAACAATACTTTGATCTATTAATCTTGTCTCTAAAATTACTCTTTTTAAAATATCACTTGAAAGTATACCCATAATTTAACCTAATCTAAAAATTAAAAGCTTATCATAGAAAATTAAATTTAAAACACTTAAAATAAGAGCTAAAATTAAATGAAAATGAAGGGTACTTATTCTTTCTTTAGTTTTAATTTTTTCTTCTCCAAAAATCATTCTTAATAAAATTTTAACAAAAAAAATCAAAAAAACAACTCCAAGTAAAAATAAAGGATAAAAAATATTTAACGGCCAACAAGCAAGAACAGAAGCAACAAATATTAAGATAAACTCCTCGGGGTAAAAAATATTTTCTTTAAATTTTTTATTTATCAAAAAAAACAAAACACAATACACAATACCAAGCACAATAGAAATAAAAAAATCATACCAAAATTTTGAGCTTATAAATAAAAGAAAATATTCAAAATCTTTTGCTAGAAAGCTAGTAAATTTATTATGAATCCAAGTAATATAAACAAAAATGCTTAAAGAAAGTCTAGCAAAAAAATTAATAGCTAAAGTGAAAATAGTAAAATTTAAGAGTTTTTTAAAATTAAAGGAACTAAAGGAAAGGCTTAAAAAAATTAAAGAAGCTAAAGAATTAATCCCTATTAGAAGCTTTTCCATAAAAATAATTATAAAATGTTGTGTTATAATTTAAAATTGCTCGGGTGGCGGAATTGGCAGACGCGTTGGGCTTAAAACCCAATGGCCTCAAAAAGGCCGTGAGGGTTCGACTCCCTCCCCGAGCACATTTGCCCCGGTAGCTCAATTGGTAGAGCAACTGGCTCTTAACCAGGAGGTTGGGGGTTCGACTCCCTCCCGGGGCACAATTGCCCCTGTAGTTCAATTGGATAGAACATGGGCGTCCTAAGCCTAAGATGGAGGTTCAAATCCTCCCAGGGGCACTTTTTAATTTTTAATAAATAATGAACTTTTTTGAAAAATTAGCATCTTTATCTAGAAAAGATCTTTCTTTTATAGAAAGAATTTTAAGCATTAAAGTAGATATAAAAATTCATAATATAACCTTAAAAAAATTTAAAAGTTACTCTCGCCAAACTATAATAAAAATAAAAAATAAAATCTCAAAAAAAGAGGTTATCTTTAATCCTTCGCGAAAAAATATAAAAGAAGAAAAAATTTGTCCCTTTTGCAAACCAAAGGAATTTAGTATTTATGAGCCTAAAATAGGAAGAATTCAAGGAAAATATTGGATTTCCTGTGAGAATTTATTTCCTTATGATCTTTTGCATGGAATGCTTATCTTTAGAAAACATAAATTTGTTTTTGTTAAAAAAGAAATTTTTAAAGAACTCTTTCAACTTTCTCATCAATGGTTTAAAAAGTTTTATAAATTAAATAAAGATTTCATTTTTCCATTTCTAGGTATTAATTATCTTGAAAAAGCAGGAGCCTCAATAGAGCATCCTCATTTTCATCTTTTACTTTCAAAAGAACCTTATAAATTTGAAAAAGAAATTATAGAAACAACTAAAAAATATGAAAGAAAATTTAAGAAAAGCTATTTTTCTGATTTTTTTAAAGTTTGTCAAAAATTAGAACTTTCTTTTAAATCTAAAGGAATAAAAATAACTATTTCCCCTACCCCACTAAAAGGACAAGAGATAATTCTAGAGACTAAAAGCTTTAAAAATAACCAATTTATAGAAATTTTCTCTAAAATTTTCAGTCTATTTCTAAAAGAAAAATTTAGCTTTAATGCTGCCTTAATTTGGAAGCCATTCAAAAAATATAACATTCCTAATCTTGCTTTTTTCTTTCTAAGAGGAAAAGCAAAAAACTTCAAAGGTGATATGGGTGTAATGGAACTTTATGGTACACCTATTTTGAATTTTGATCCTTGGAATTTTAAGACAAAGTTAGAGAAAATTCTTAAAAATTAATTTCTTTATTTATTGTTTCAATAAACTTAAGAGGATCAACAGAAACTCCATTAACATTGACTGAAAAATGAAGGTGAGGCGCTAAAGAATAACCAGTATTACCTGTCTTTCCTATAATTTTTCCTCTTTCAATAAATTGACCTTCTTTGACATAAAATTCTTCAAGATGAAGATAAAAAGAAAATATCCTACCACCATGATCAATAATAACAGTTTTTCCATAAATAGGTAGGTCCTCTACCATCCTTACGATACCATTATTTATAGCATAGATATTTGTACCCATATCTGCTTTTAAATCTACTCCTAAATGCCTTGCTCCTACATTGTTATTTTTCCTTATATTTCCAAAAGCACCCACAACTTCAATTTTCTCTAAAGGATAGAAAAATTTATAATCAAAAAAAATATTACGGCTACCATTTTCAATTACTTCTTTAATCGCTAGATTTACATAAAAGATTGTCTTAACTATTGTTGATGGAACTATTCCTTTTTTTTCTAGAGCTGGAGTAACTTTAAGTTCTGTTACTGGAAATTCTTTTTCTATTATTTCAAAAGATTTTTTAATTACCTTTCCATTTTTAAAATAAAAATTAAGCTCGTACTTTCCTGGTTTGTTTTTAACAGAAACTCCTAAAATAGCAAAGAATTTATCTTTTAATTTAAAAAAATTCAAATTTTGAGCTTTAATTTTCAAGCTTTTACTTTGCAAAGTTATCTTTTTTAAATCTCCCTCAACTTTAATAACTAAAACTTCTCCTTGACTTACTGTCGAACTTGAAAAATTAATCAATTCATAAGATAAATTAAAATTTTCTTTCTCGCTAGCAAATAAGAAAAATGGAGAAAAAATTAAAATAAAAACTAGATATTTTTTCATAAAAACTCAAATCTTTATATAACTTCCTATATTTTCTCTAATTTCTCGGTGAATTTTCTCGATTGATGGTTCTCCATCAACTTCCCACAATTTTTTTTCTTCTTTAAATATTAAAATAGCAGGAATTACATTTTTCTTAAATTCTTTAATTCTTACTTTAATTTTTTCTTTTACATCAAGACCTTCTTTCCTTTTCCTTTTAAGTGCCCTGCTATAGATAGTCTTTATTTTTACTTTAAGATAAATTAAAATAAAATTGTCAAAATAAAAGTCTCTTAAAACTGAAAGCATTTTTTTAGCCTCAAACTTTGATCTAGGTGAGCCGATAATTACAAGACTATACTTCTTTTTAGCATATTTTTTTATTTTCTCACAAATAATTCCACTAATAAAACCAAAACTAACTAATTTTCCACTATAAAATTTACTTTTTTCTTTTTCTTTAAGGTAAACTTTATTAAAAAATTTTATTCTTTTAGGTCCTTTTTTAAAAAACTTTAATAACTCTTCGCTTGAAATTATTTTAGCAATCTTTAAACTTGGATATTTTCTTTTTAGCCATTTAAAAATAAGTTCTCCTTGAGTGTCTTTACCTGAAGCTGGTGCACCTGAGAAAATTATAACAAACATAATTTAATTATAACGTAGCCTTATAAATTTTCAACAAAGTTACTAAAAAAGCTAAATCTTCATTCTATAAAAAATAGCTCCTAATCTATAGATAAAATATCTTAATGGCTTTAAAGAAACTTCCCAAGCTCCTATTTTTTTTACTAGTCTACCGCCAAAAGCTCTTTTAAAAAGATAAACTCCACTTAAAGATGAATTTGAAAATTTTTCTTCATCTAAAGTACCCCATAAATCATATTCAGTGCATCCAATTGATTTAGCCCATTTAATAGCTTCCCACTGCAAAAGATAATTTGGATTTTTTTCTTTATGACTACCAGATGAAGCGCCATAAATGTACCAGGCTTTTGGTGGAATGGCAAAAATTATCGCAGCAGCAATTGGTTCTTTCTCAAATTCAGCTATTAAAAGATTAGCATAACCAAATTGAGAAAAAATTTTAAAAGCCTGGAAATAATAATTTTGAGGATGAATTTTAAATTTATTTCTTTCGGAAGTAATTTTTAAAAGATTGTAAAAAATTTGAATATCTCTTTCTGATCCTGATCTAACCTCAACTCCTCTTTTAATAGCAACCCTTATACCATATCGAGCTCTTTTTTCCATTCCCGAAAGAATTTCTTCTTGTGATTTTGAAATGTCTAAAATTAATGTTTTCTGGGGTTGAATATTTTTTAAAAAAGATCTATAAAAACCATTATTTCGAAGAAAAACAACAATTTCATTATTCTCTAAAATGTTTGGTTCTATAATCAAAACACTTGCCCCATTTTTATAAGAAAATTTCTTTATTTCTAATAAAATTTCTTTTGATAGCTCTTTATCATTCCAATCGATCAAAGGTCCATAAGGTACATAAGCTAATCTTACATTAAAAGGTAAATTTCGGTAAAAAATCAAACAACCACCCCTTATTTTTTCATCTTCAAGTAAACAAAGTTTTTGAGTTTCCCATCCAAATAAAGACTTTAATTTCCCCCACAAACTTGTCTGAAGGAAGCTACCATTTTCATGAGAAGCTACAAAAGTATCCCATTCTTTGTCTGAAATCTCACTAGAAAATTTTTCCATTAAAAATTATAACATTTATAGCCCTCAGATTATCATTTCTATTTTTATATCTCTTTTCCTTTTAAATAGTCAAGAGCTTCTTTAACCGCTTCTATCCCTTCTGGATCTAAACAATTATTACTCAAATAAACAGCTAAAAGCTTATTATTTTCATTTTTTAAAGAATCAGCTAAAGTTATTAAACCTTCTTTATCAATATTATTAAAGCACAAATCAATAACTAAAACTTTGTTATTTTCATGTTTTAGTGCCTCAGAAAGTTCTTTAAGACCTTTAGAACAAATATTATTCCATCCTAAATCAATAACCATTAATTTGTTATTTTCATCTTTAAGAGCTTCGGCAAGAAATTTTGTTCCTTCGGAGCCAATATTATTTCCAAATAAATAGAGTTCCTTTATTTTATTATTTTCACTAACTAAAGCCTCAGCCAAAAATTTCATACTTTCATCAGTTAAATTAGTCTTAAGTAAATAGATTTTTTCTATTTTATTATTTTTTTCTTTTAGAGTCTCGCTAAGTAATTTAGCACCCTCAACCCCTAAATTATTCCCTCTTAAGTCAATACTAGTTATATTGTTATTTTCATTTTTTAATGCCTCAAACAACAATTTCAAATTTTCTAAGTCAAGATTTTGATAGCCAAAATATACGTCTTTTATTTTGTTATTCTTATAGGTCAAAATTTTAATTATTTGATTCATTTTATTTTTCGCATCGCCAAATACAACTAGCCCGTCGTCATTTACAAAAAAACTTAAATCTAATTTTTCTTTCTCTTTAATTTTCTCGATAAATTTTATAACCACTTCTTGAATATTTTTACTTCTTTTCTCTTTTTCTAAATTTTTTAGCCTTCGCATATAATTATTATAATATAATTTAAACTTTCTATTTCTATGTTAGACTTTAAAATTTTAAAAACTTCAAAAAAATCAAAAGCAAGATATGGAATTATTGAAACTGAACATGGATTGGTAGAAACTCCAGCGTTAGTAGGAGTAGCTACTCAAGCAACTCTTAAGACTTTAACAAGTGAAGAAATCCTTCAAACAAAAACTCAAATTTTAATATGTAACACTTTTCATCTTCACTTAAAACCAGGCGAAAAAGTAATTAAAAATTCAGGCGGGCTTCATAAATTTATGAATTTCCCAAAAACTTTAATGACAGATTCTGGTGGATTTCAAGTTTTCAGTTTAGGTTTTGGTAAAGATTTTGGTATTGGTAAAATTGCAAAATATTTCCCTGGGAAAGATTTAGAACATCTAGAAAAAACAGCTCAACCAAAAGAAATAAAAATACTCGAAGATGGTGTTTATTTTCGTTCGCCGATTGACGGCAAAGAAATTTTTCTAGGTCCAAAAGAATCAATAAAAATTCAACAAGCTTTAGGAGCGGATATTATCTTTACTTTTGATGAATGTACTCCACCAAATGCAAGTTATGAGTATGCAAAAAAATCATTAGAAAGAACCCACAAGTGGGCAAAAATTTGTCTTAAAACTAAAACCTCAAATCAAGCCTTATTTGGAATTGTTCAAGGATCTCATTTTAAAGATTTAAGAATAAAAAGTGCTAAATTTATTTCTTCATTAGATTTCGATGGGTTTGGAATTGGTGGAGATCTAGGAAGGAGTAAAAAAGAAATGATAAAAATTATAAAATGGGTTATAAATTATCTTGACTTTCGAAAGCCACGTCACCTTTTAGGTATAGGAAGAATTGAAGATATAGAAGAGATAATAAAAAACGGAATAGATCTTTTTGACTGCACTGTGCCTACTCAATATGCTCGAAGAGGCACTGCTTTTATCACTGAAGGCAAATTAGATATTACAAAAAGTAAATTCTTAAACGACAAAAATCCTCTTGATAAAAATTGCGATTGCTTTGTTTGTCAAAATTACAAAAGAAACTATATTTGTCATCTTTTTAAAGCTAAAGAAATTACCGGCATGAGACTTTTAACTTTTCATAATTTATATTTCTTTAACAGCTATCTTGAAAAAATTAGAGAAAAAATAAAAAATAATAAAATATGAATCCTGTTCTTAAATCAACACTTTTTGTTGTTAAAAATTCAAAAAAAGTAAAAATTGACAAAGGAAATATTAAATTGCTTTCAAAAAAATTAGTAAAAATCTTAAAATCTCCTAAATGGCCTGATGAAGTTCATTTTCAATCAAAAAATGCTGATTACCTTCTTACTTATCTAATAATCTTAGGAGCTCTTAATTTTTGTTTTTGGCCTAATAAATGGCAAACAAAATACAAAAACAAAATCTATTCCGATTATTTTTCTTTATCTTTAAGACTAAAAAGAATGTTTGAAGAAAATAAAAATAATGATTTGAATTATTTAAGAAAAATTAGTTTCTCAGGTTTTGAAAAATTTTTAGGTAAAAATTGCCCACTTTTAGAAAAAAGGTATGAAATTTTTAAATCTCTCATCGAAATCCTGATTAAAAAATATCCTCAGCCAACAAAATTTGTTCTTTCAGCTAATCACTCAGCAAAAACCTTACTCGAAAAAATTTACCGCGAATTGCCCTATTTTGACGATATTTCATTTTACAAAAAAAGAAAAATTTATTTCTTAAAAAAAGCTCAAATTCTAATTGCTGACATCTATGGAGCTTTTAAAGGTAAAGATATAGGTTATTTTAAAGATTTGAATTACTTAACTTGTTTTCCTGATTATCTTCTCCCGAAAATTTTAACTCATTATGAAATTCTCAAATACTCAAAAGATCTCGAAGAAAAAATAAAAAACAAAAAACTTCTCCCAGCAGGCTCATTAGAAGAAATTGAAATTAGAGCTAACACAGTTTGGGCAATAGAAATTTTAAAAAACTATTTAAATAAACTTGGCTTGAAAATTAAATCTTTTGAATTAGACTGGTATTTATGGAATAAAGCTGAAAGACTAAAATCAAAATTGCCTCATCACTTAACAAAAACTATTTATTACTAAAAAGGGCTTTCACTTTTCTAAAACTTGTTCCTTTTCTTAAAATTTCAATTTTTTTATCTTCTAACTTAATCAAAGTTGAGGGTTTTTTGCCTGACCTTTTCTCTATCCAATAGACTACTTTCTTTCCAAAATATTTTTTAGCCTCACTTAACTTAGAAGCTGGTGGATAACTTTCCCAATTTGCCGAAGGTGCTACTAACGGACCAGAAATTTTCAAAATATCAATTAACCATTTTGGTTTGGGCAATCTAAAAGCTAAAGTTTTACTTCCTCGATGAAGATAAGTAAATTTTGTTATTTTCTTTCTATCTTTAATTTTTAAAATAACAGAAATTTCTCCTGGCCATAATTTTTTTAAAATTTTGAATTCCTCCTTATTTGGCTTAATTCCAAAAATTTTCAGCTCCTCAAGGCTTGAAATTAAAATAATCATTGGTTTTCGAAGCGATCTTTTTCTCAATCTATATATTTTTTCTACTACATCTTTTTTAAGAGCTGTTCCGCAAATTCCATAAATAGTATCAGTTGGCATAACAATAATTACTCCTTCTTTTAAAAGTAAAGCAACCTTAAGCCAAGAATTTTTAAATGAACCATAATAGCCCCCTACTCTATAGTCATTTTTTATTACTCGATGGCATGGAATTCTAAAATCTCTATTTTTTGCTAAAATATTAGCTACTACTCTATAGGCTTTTGACCTACCTACCAATTTAGCTACCTCCTTATAAGTTTTAACTTTACCTTTTCTAATTTTTTTAACGACCTCTAAAACTTTTTCTTTAAAAGTGATCATTTTTGACAAAAAGAACAGTAAAAAGTACTTCTTCCTCCTAAAATTATCTTTTTTATTTTTTTACCACACCGAGAACAATCTTTAGATGTTTTTTGATAAACTAAAAACTTTTCTTGATAGCGACCTTTTGTCTGGTCTGGCTTTAAATAAAATCTTGAGCTTGTCCCTTCGTATTTTAAGGCTCTTTTTAAAATTTTAATAATTGAATTTTTTAATCTTTTTATTTCAATCTTGGTTAACTTATTTGCTGGTTTTTGAGGATTAATTTTTGCCAAGAATAATGCTTCATTTGCATAAATATTACCAATACCAGCAATCTTTCTTTGATCCATTAAGACAAGCTTAATTGGTCTTTTTGTTTGTTTGAAAATTTTTTCTAAATTTTTTATATTAAACTTTTTACTAAATGGTTCAATCCCTAATTTCTGAATTTCTTCATTACCAACCCTTAACCAACCAAATTTCCGCACATCATTAAAAACTAAATAACCTTTATTTAACTTAAAGATAGCTCTTGCATATTTCAGATCTCCTTTTTCTAAATTTCGAGGAAAGTATAAAAATTGACCTGACATTTTAAGATGAGCAGTCAAATTTTTATTGCCGGAGAGTTTGATAATTAAAATTTTACCCATTCTTTCAATATCTAGAATCTTTTTACCAACTACATCATTTTCACTAACTTTTATTTGTTTTTTATTTAAATTTTCGAAATTCAAAATTCTCCTCCCGACAACAAACCTTTTTAAATAATTTTTAATTGTCTCTACCTCAGGCAGCTCTGGCATAATTTATTAAGATTAAATCAATTAATCTTCAATACATAACACCAAAAGTTTTAAATTTTAAAATTAACTTATTGATCCATAAATTTTTCGAGTGGTGGAACACTTTAAAACTAAAATAAATCTTTTACTTTAATGACAATAAATGTAGTTATCTCTTGTAACAATGTATTTTTTATAAACATTACCCTGTAAAATTTTTTCATTTTTAAGTACTTTAACAATATCTTCTATAAAATCAATTAAGATATTTGCTTTTCTGGTAAAGTTATTTGATTTTGTATAAAATTTTCT
Organism: Patescibacteria group bacterium; assembly: GCA_030549895.1. Classification (GTDB taxonomy): domain Bacteria; phylum Patescibacteriota; class Minisyncoccia; order UBA6257; family HR35; genus JAUQQM01. The sequence goes on from JAUQQM010000007.1 coordinate 20,110, forward strand.
AATTTTTTCTTTAAAATTTCGAGGAAGAATTAATAGCGAAAAACTATTTACAAGACGCCATTTTGGCGAAGAAGGATGTTTCCAGTTAAGATAGAAAAGTATCTGAAAAATTAAATCAAGAGCATAGTTAATTATATAATCCCCTTGCAAAGGAAGATTACGAATTAAAGGTAAGTCATGAGGTAAATACCATTTATAACCATATTTATATTTACCCCTCCAACTTTTAGGAACAAAACCAAGCCAACCAAGTTCAAAAATTAAAGATATCAATTTTCTTTTTCTTTCTATCTTGGGTAATTTCTGAATCCTCTTGATAAATCTTTCAAAACCTTTTTGACAATAAAGCACTATACTTTCCTGAATAACTTGAGCTAGCGAAGAATCAAGATTTGATATAGGTTGTTTAAGATAAGTGTCACTAACTACTGTTATATCGATATTAAATTCGTTTAACTGATGTTCGCCAGCTAACTGTTTTAAATTTTTAAAACTATTATTAACTATAAATATTAAATCAATATCTGAGTAAAAATCAGCAAAATTTCTTGCTATAGAGCCAGCACCCAAAATTGCTTTTATTCCCTTTAAATCCAAATTTTTAGTTATATATTCTGCTATTGCTTTATGAAACCTTGCAAAAATAACATTTTCAGAAATAGCTTCTAAATTAAGCTCATAAACTAAAATTTTTCTATGACCCTCTAATTTTGAATCAACTAAGTTAAAACCTGCTTTAGAACAAAGTTTTATTGAAACCAAGTTATGTGAGTAAATATCAAGCACAACTTTTTTTATTTTTAAATCTTTAAGATATTTCAGTAACCAGCTTAAAATATAAAGTCCTATGCCCCTCCCTCTAAATCGTTTATCTAAATATAAACCCAACACTTCTGCTTTGTTATTTTTATATTTAAAATCAAAATAACCTACAGGTTTTTTCTTTATATATATTTCTTTACACTCATACTTCCATCCACCTTGCTTAAGAGATTTTAAATAATTTTTGTAAGAATTAATAGTAACAGGACGGCGAGCTTGACGAAACCAACCCTCATTCCTACCTTTACGAATCCAAGAAACTAAAAGTCTTAATTTTCTTCTCTCTTTTATAGTGGGTAAAGTAATTCGATTGATCATATTTTTAAATTAATTTTAGCATAATATTTAAAAAAAAGTTACTTTGAAACAATTAAAAAAATTTGCAAACTCGAAAAAAGTAAAAATTTAAAAAAATAAAATGAAATTTTAGAGAAAGTTTATCTTCAAATGCTCGTCTATGTCAATGAATTGCGAATGTTAGCTAGATATAGTATAAAACAGATTTTAAATTTCAAAACTCTCTTCAGTTAAATTATTTACCCACCACTCCTACTTTATATATTTTAAAGTATTGTCTTCAAAGAAAACAATAAAAATTACCTTCAATCCTACACTAGTTCATTGGAAACTTATTATTTTTAAATAATTATATTTTTAAAAGTTTATTCTTTCAATCCTACACTAGTTCATTGGAAACTCATACTCAAGTGCTTTTTCTAATCCGCCCACAAATTCCTTTCAATCCTACACTAGTTCATTGGAAACTTTTCCTACCATCACCAGTTATTACTCCATTTATAATTCTTTCAATCCTACACTAGTTCATTGGAAACTTAGTTTTAGGAACCTAGATGAACCAGAAAAATATCTTTCTGCCTTTCAATCCTACACTAGTTCATTGGAAACTTCCTCTCAAAATTTTCCCAGTTTTGCTAATAACTTCTTTCAATCCTACACTAGTTCATTGGAAACCAACTGGTCGCGATCGGGGAAGCACGGAGAAACTGTCTTTCAATCCTACACTAGTTCATTGGAAACATGAACAATGAAAAAGAAAGAAGAAAAATTAAGGTCTTTCAATCCTACACTAGTTCATTGGAAACTCTATTTTAATATCTAACTCTCCGGTCTCCAACCCCCTTTCAATCCTACACTAGTTCATTGGAAACTGGTATTGATATTTACCATCCAGTTGCAGAAAAAATAAAACCACCCAACTTTCAATCCTACACTAGTTCATTGGAAACTTACGGAAAAGACGCAATCGGCTACTACTTCTGGGACTTTCAATCCTACACTAGTTCATTGGAAACTTATATTCTTAAAAGTTTATCTGTCAAGTACGGGGATCTTTCAATCCTACACTAGTTCATTGGAAACTTTTCTTAACTTTAAATAATTATATTCTTAAAATTTCTTTCAATCCTACACTAGTTCATTGGAAACTTAATTTTTCTTCTTTCTTTTTCATTATTCATATTTCTTTCAATCCTACACTAGTTCATTGGAAACCCTTTTTTTTTCATCATTCATATTTTTTTGGATTAATCAAAACTTTCAATCCTACACTAGTTCATTGGAAACTTAACCGAACCAGCAAAAGAAAAATTTAAAAAAGAAAACTTTCAATCCTACACTAGTTCATTGGAAACTGAAAAAATAAAATTTAATTAAACATTCGCCATTTTCTTTCAATCCTACACTAGTTCATTGGAAACTTGATAAAGTAGTGGAATATGAAGACGAAAGCCTACTCTTTCAATCCTACACTAGTTCATTGGAAACTTGGACTTTTACAATGGAAGCCCGAAACCTTTAGAAGGTCTTTCAATCCTACACTAGTTCATTGGAAACTATTCAAAAAGTAATTAATTAATTAAAATCCCTACGTCTTTCAATCCTACACTAGTTCATTGGAAACTTTATGTGAGAGAAATTTTAATTATTTGACAGATGATCTTTCAATCCTACACTAGTTCATTGGAAACTTTAGGAGAGAAAAAGAAAGTAAGCACAAAAGAAGTAATTATCTTTCAATCCTACACTAGTTCATTGGAAACTCCGGGGGTTTCGGGCAATCCACACGGTAGGCCAAACTTTCAATCCTACACTAGTTCATTGGAAACTTTTTTCAAATTTTTCAAAAATATCTTGATCATTCATCTTTCAATCCTACACTAGTTCATTGGAAACCAACTTTATTTTATCATAAAATCTTGAAAATTAAAAACTAATTTTTGGTAAACCTTTAATATTGTATTTTTCATAATGGGTTGACTAATTAACATAATTTGAGTTAAATTATTAAATAATTTTTGAAGTACTCCCCTTCTCTCTACCAATAATTTCTCTTTTAATCCACTTGGGTCTTTCAAAAGTAAATATAATAACCGAATCAACCTTTTCATCTATTATTCTATCTAACTCATATTTTATTCTTAATAAATCACTTTCTGTAATTTCACCTTCAAAAACTGAATTTTGCGTCCAAAACAAATATTTTCTTAAAGCTTTACATATCTTATTCACTCTTTTTTGTTCAATATCATAAACTATTATACAATACATAATCTACCACCACATTTTAAAACTCTTGTATTCCTCATCACCAACTAAATGCTTTATTAATTTATAACATTCTAATCTAATTAATGTTTTATATGAAACATTTCTTTTCATTCGAGGATGATTTATAGTTTGATTAAGACGATTTTCATATTCTTCTAAAAATATTCTCTTTCCTTTTTCGTTTAAATGAACATAGTTTAATTCCTTTATAAAATAACTATCATTTATCATTTTATTGTTTATAAGTTTGAAAATAACTTTATCTACAATTATTGGTTTAAAAACTTCAGCAATATCAAGAGATAAAGAAAATCTTCTTTCTCCTGGTTCATGTAAAAAACTAATTGTTGGTTCAAGTTGAGTACGATAAATTTCACTAAGACAAGTAGTATAAAGAAGTGAGTTACCAAATGATAAAAGGGCATTGATCATATTTTGTGGTGGCCTTCTTGTTCTTTTTTTTAAACTAAATTCTTCACCCAAAAATTTCTCAAAAGAACGATAATAAATTTCCTTTACTTTTCCTTCTAAAGCCATTAACTCTGGAATCGATGCAACATTATCTAAACTATTTTTTACTTTTTCAATATCTTCAATTGCTTGAATAAGATCTTTTTGATGCTTTTTATAGTAAATCAAATTTTTTAAAGTATTATGAATTGCTCCAGCTACAAATTCTTTGGCCAGTTTTAATCTTTCTGAATTATCTAAATAAATTTTCACTTGATTAACCAACAAAAATCCACTTTGAAGATACTTTTTAGGCATAAAAGAACCAGTATAAAAACCGTGGTAATTAAAAAAGTGCAAAGGAATTTTTTTGTTAGCTAAAAAATTTAGAACTTTTGAATTTAATTTAACTTCACCAAAAATAAAAATTGAATCAATGGAATTAATCGGCAATGATCGCTTAACTTCTTTTTCGTTTTCTTTAATAATAAAATAAAGGGTATTGCTCTCCCTCTTTAACCTTCCCGATTTAAAAATATAAAAACTTTGCATTTAAGCCATAAAAAATTCGTAATAACTAGATTTTTTAATTTTTTGAGATTGTTTTGTTATAGGTGGTTTAGGTAAATTTACAATTTTTTTAATATCTTGAAGGATTTCTTCAATTTTTTTCTCTTTTTCTTCATCTAAAAATATATCTTCTGTTTTTCTTTCTTTAGGAAAATTCAAAACACCTTTACATTCTACTCCCAATTTTTTCAACACATAAAGATAATAAATTAATTGCCATCTTGATGCCTCAATAAATTTGGATGATTTTTTAACTTCATGAATTTCAAGATTTTTTCGGTAAAAATCAATTTTTATTCTTCCAATTTGAATTTCCTTTTTATCTCTCTTATAATATTCACTTGTAATTATCTTTCCTATTTCTACTAATTCTGAATTATGTTCCATCGT